>JAHAEW010000090.1 GCA_018374635.1 Clostridiales bacterium | reverse complement strand
CGTGGCCTCGCCGGGGGCCGCCTTATCCGCCTTGGGTGGGCGGCCCTTGCGGGGCTTCGCCGCCTCCTTGCCAGCAGGCTCCGCTTTTTCCTCTTTTGGAGGACGGCCCCGGCGGGCCTTTTTCGGTTCGCCATCCCCTGCGGCGGGAGGTTCCTCCTGTGTTTTCTCCTCCGGCTCTTTTGTCGCCTCCTCTTTTTCTACCTCGGCCCGGGCTGTCTGCCGCTTTTCATTCATCAGCTCATTGATTTTGTCAAAGGACACTACCACATCACCGGGTTCGGGCTGGACAGGCCCCTCCTGCTGAGGTGTGGGAGCGGCGGCCTGTTCGGGAGCAGGAGCCTGGGGCCCGTCAGCCGTAACAGGAGCCGGAGCCTCCGGGAGCTTCTCCTCACCGGAGCCTGTGTTCAATTTTTCATCTGCCATTCACTATCCTCCTTTTTGTGAAAGTTGCACAATTTTGATGGCTAAATTTCTGTAATTATTTTTCTGCCTCCTTCCGGTCTATCCACGCAAAAAAGCCGTCCGATTTGAACGCCGGACGGCTTTTTGTGTAATGTGATAGATCAAATATTATTTTTTGTGGTTCGTAGGCTCCGAAAAGCCTTGTATTTACAGTGTTCCTATTAAGAAACAATCATACTCTGATTATCGTCAAAACAATTGAAATGGCAGAGCGGCTCTATGCTGAGAGCGATACCCATCTACAGATTGCTGCATCCATCGCCCGAAAGCGGGTAAGTCTGATGACTCCCCAGGAGGAATTCAGCCCGGCTTACTTTAGTGACATCGCCGCCTACCTGACACTTGGCAGCGGAGGAAAGGTGGTCCTACATACCAAGACCGATGTCGAGATCGGAGATGAAGAAAATGAATGTAACCAAGATACCAAAGAAAACAATATCAGTTATTGAGCCAAAGCGCTCTCTGATCGTCAACAGGGAGCAGTATCATCAGCGGCGGGTTGCTGCCTACTGCCGGGTATCCACCGACAGCGAGGAGCAGCTCACATCCTATACCAACCAGAAGAAGGTATATACCGAGATGATTGCCGCTAAACCCGAATGGGAGTTTGCTGGACTCTACGCAGATGAGGGCATCTCCGGGACATGTGCAGATAAGCGACCCCAGTTTCAGAAGATGATCAACGACTGCTTGTCTGGGAAAATCGACTATATCATCACGAAATCCGTTTCCCGCTTCGCCCGTAATACAGTGGACTGCCTGGACCATGTGCGAATGCTCAGGGCAAGAGGGATTGGCATCTACTTCGAGGAGCAAAATATAGACACACTGCAAATCGACAGCGAACTCTATCTGGTCATCTACGCAGGGTTCGCACAGTCCGAATCCGAAAGCATCAGCAAGAATGTCACCTGGACTTTTCGTAAGCGATTTCAGGAGGGCAAGCCCATATTCAACTATAAGTGCCTTCTGGGATACCGCAAGGGTGCAGACGGAGAACCGGAGATCATCCCGGAGGAGGCATCCGTCGTGGAGAGGATCTTCAATATGTACCTGTCAGGTGAAACCATCAACCGGATCTCAACCAAACTCAGAGAAGAAAATCTCCAGATACCAGGAAAACGTTTCTCCTTCTCTGCGAGCATGATTAAGGGTATTCTTCGGAATGAAGGATACTGCGGTGACAGCATCCTTCAAAAGACGGTCACAATTGACTGTATTGGCAAGGTTCGCCGCAAAAACACAGGTGAGGCACCCATGTACTATGTACAGAATAGCCATGTTGGTATCATTAGCCGAGAGCTCTTTCACAAAACGCAGGAAGAACTCGCCAGGCGGATGAGCCGGGAGCCAAATTCCACCAAAACGGCTACCACAGCCACCGGAAAATACTCCCGGTACGCACTATCCAATGTGATGATCTGCGCCGAATGCGGAAGCCGATATAAGCGCGTGACTTGGACATCCCGAGGGAAAAAGCGAGTTGTCTGGCGGTGCATCAGCCGCTTAGACTATGGGAAGCGCTACTGCAAAACCTCGCTCACGGTAGATGAGACTGCCCTCCACGCCGCTATTGTTCGGGCAATCAACCGATTCAACGAGGAAGACCAGGCCACTTATATGGCACTCATGCGGGCAACCATTGGTGAAACAACCGGCCTAACCGGAGGCACAGATGAGATCGACCTGCTCCGGCGGAAAATAGATGGGCTGAATCGAAAAATGGTATCTCTTATCAATGAGAGCGCGGAAAGCGGAGAGGGTATCGAGAGTCACGAAGCTGAATTCAAGGAACTTTCCGATACCATTGAACTCCTGCAAGGACGGATTCAGAAACTCGAAGAAGCACTTGCTTCCGATCAGGCGAATGACAGCCGAATCCTTCAACTACAGCAGATCATCGCCGACCGAGCATCCAAAAAGATGGAGTACGACGATACCATCGTCCACCAGATGATCGAATGTGTAAAGGTGTATCCCGACGGGAGACTGGACATTATCTTCGGAGGAGGGTATCTTATCGAAGAACGTCTGGAAAAAGAAAGTTAATAACTTCAAATATAATTGACATAATCGCCGAAATAATATAGTATAATTTATGTTAGGAGGCGATTGTGCATGGCAAAAAAAGCTGCGGTCATCATGCCGCAAACACGGGAGATCCTGGCACAGATGGGTGAGCAGATTCGCCTGGCCCGACTGCGCAGGAAGTTAAGCTTGGAATTGGTAGCAGAGCGTGCCGGGATCAGCCGAGCCACGCTTATATCCATTGAGAAAGGCACCCCTACGGTATCCATCGGCTCCTATGCCGCTGTGTTGCACGCATTAAACAATATGGACAGCAACCTGCTGCTTATTGCAAAAGATGATGAATTCGGCAGGAAACTGCAAGATCTGGCGCTGCCCACCAGACGGCGGGCGCCCAAGAAAGGAGAGTAGCCAATGGCGCAGGACGAAAAGACCATCTATGTATATGAAAATTGGCGTGGAGAGGCACCCACCCTGCTGGGGCGGCTGCGCTGTGGCTTCGTCCGCGGACAGGAGACCTTTTCCTTTGAGTATGATCCGGCCTGGCTGTCATCTGCCGAGAGTTCCTTCTCTCTGGACCCGGATCTGGCCCTCTACCGTGGGCGGCAGTATGTGCCGCTGAACAAGCAGCTCTTTGGCCTGTTTTCCGACTCCTGCCCGGATCGCTGGGGACGCCTGCTGATGAGGCGCAAGGAGGCCATCGATGCCAGAAAAGAAGACCGAAAACCCCGAAAGCTTACGGAGAGCGATTTCCTGTTGGGTGTCTATGACGAATCCCGTATGGGGGCGCTGCGGTTCAGCCTGGAAGAAGGGGGCGAATTTCTTTCGAACGATAAAGCGTTTGCGACGCCTCCGTGGGTAAACCTTCGGACGCTGGAAAACGCCTCTATCGCTTTCGAGAACGATGAGAGTGGCCTGAATGAAAAATGGCTACGTGAGCTTCTGGCCCCTGGCTCCTCCTTGGGCGGTGCAAGACCCAAAGCTACGGTGCAGGCCACAGATGGCGCCTTGTGGATCGCCAAGTTCCCTTCCAAGCATGATGAATATAACAGCGGTGCGTGGGAGAAGGTCGTCCATGACCTGGCACGGCTCTGCGGGCTGGATGTTCCGGAATCCAAATTGGAGACGTTCTCCAAGACCGGCAGCACCTTTCTCGTCAAGCGATTTGACCGAAATGGCAGCCGCCGCATCCACTTCGCCTCCGCCATGACCCTGCTGGGCAAGACCGATGGAGCCTCGGCAGCGGACGGAAGCAGCTATCTGGATCTGGCGGCGTTCATCCGGGCCAACGGGGCATCACCCCGGCAGGATCTGGCCGAGCTGTGGAAGCGAATCGTGTTCAGCATGGCGGTATCCAATACTGACGACCACCTGCGCAACCACGGTTTCCTCCTGACACCCACCGGCTGGCGGCTGGCCCCTCTCTATGATGTGAACCCAGTCCCCTCGGGGGACCGGCTTTCCCTCAATGTGAGTGAATATGATAACACCATTGACTTGGATTTGGCGCTGGAGGTAGCCGATTATTTCGGCCTTGCCCCGCAGGAAGCGGAACAGGCTGCAGAGGAGGTCTGCAAAACAGTATCCGGACACTGGGAACGGCTGGCCGGGCAGTATGGTCTCAGCCGAGGAGCGATAGAGTATATGCGCCCTGCCTTTTCCCTTCCATGATAAGATCACAAGCGGACGATTCCTGGTGGAACCGTCCGTTTGCTTATTCTTTGGCGGCTCCCTCAAAAGAGTCCCCGCCCTCATCCTCGTCCATATCCGTATCAATGTCCAGTCCTTCATTGTTCCCCACATTCTTCTCGTAGAGCTTGGTCCATTTGAGCGGATATTTGCATTTGCGGTTATAGGCCAGAAGCATCGCCACGGCATAGCCCATAGAACCGGGGCGTCGTTCCTTGGCTGTTCTCGAAAGCAGCTTGACCGACATTTCCCCTACCTTTTCCTTAAAGGTCTCATCTTTCAGGGCATCGCCGAACGTGTAGACCAATCTGGCGATTCCGTTGAGCATATTGGCGGACAGCGAATTCATATCGCCCTCCCAGGTACCTACGCAGAGTCTGAGTGTTCGATCAAGTACGTGATAACCGAACCGCTCATATATATTTTCAAGCGTGGAGACAGCACAGACAACGCCATAGTTTCTGACCTGGCCAATGGAAAGAGAATAAGACTCTACCAGATCTTTGATCATAAGCTGCTCCTGATTCCCGGCTTCCACATTTGCCATAAACACTTCATAGGGACGGAGCGGTTTGACAAACTTCATCTGGTTGGCGAAGATATCTGCCTCGTGCTCGTAGTTTAGATCATCGTATATCATGCACCAGACTGGCGTTTCACGAGAGCCAGAGGCCAGTGCGACGATCTCCACTGTGTGCTGGCCATTGAAGACATAGTTGACCCCGTTTCGACGGCTTACCTTCACAGGGTTGATCTGATATAAATCAAAGTGTGCCGCAGCATTCAGCACATGCTGTTCGGAAATATTTCTCTGGTACTCCTGATTGGATACGAGGTTCTTGATGGGAATCTGTTCGAAGTGAACATTGGGAACAAACATACTATAATCTTCCATTAGGATTCCCCCTCAATTGCACTGAGCATTTCCTGGATTTTTCCTTCTAATTCAGTCAACGCTGCCAAGAGGTTTTGCCTGGCAGCAGGTGAGATTGCTTCCAAATGTGCCATGGACTTTGTCCGGTCGATGGAGCTCATCCAGGAGGGGATCGTAAGAGTAAGTCCAGCAACTTCCGCATCCGGGTCATAGGCGGGCATCGTCTTGATTGCCGGCTGCTCTGCCGCCGCTGTACCGAGCTTGGCAGAAACGTCGGAATAAAGGCATCGTCTCGATTCACTATAACGAGCGAAAGCATAGGGGTTTTTCCCGATTTTTCTACTAAGTGTTTTCAATTCTTCGGGTCCCATTTCTGATAGAGCAACGATATTTTCGAAAGAAATCTTATATGCCCCGGAAAGAATGTGCGGAACAAGCTCAGGAGCATTTTGTGCGATGGCATCCAATGCCGCACTGTATTTCGCATATTTCTGTACAGTTGCGCCGGACACATGATACCGCCACACGGTAATGTGTTTTGGGAAGTGGGCGTTCCCGCTTGATTTCCTTTAACCAGGCACGATGTTCCGCTAAAAGGGTGTTTCGTTCCGTTTCCCTCTCCAGCAGGAAATCAAATGATGGCATAACTTCCTGCTCTGACTCTCTATTTTGAATGGTCAGATCTGACATATTTGCTCCCCCTGTGTTATTTCTCTTCCAGGCCATTATATAATCTGCAGACTAATAACAAAATCGACCAGAAGTCAACACCTTGACTTCTGGTCGATAGATGAGAAAAAAAGAAGCGAGCCGGCAATTCCAGCTCGCAATTTTTCAGGTATTGTCATCCCGTCTGGCCATAGTGGATTTCAACTCACGAACAATCTTCAGGATGGAATCCAGCTCCTTGGGAGAGCAGTCGGCCAGCAGCTCGTCAAACTCGCTCTGGTATAGGCTTCTCACCTCCGGCACATCGGGCCGAAGGAGGGAATCAGCAGATACTTGCAGGGCTTCGATGATTCGGATAAAAGTTTCCAACTTCATGCTCGTCTTGCCTTTTTCGATATTGCTGATATGCGGCAGCGAGATATTGGCCTTCGCTGCAAGATCGGCCTGGCTCATCCGGCGATTGATCCGCGCATCTCGAATACGGGAGCCGACTAACTGGCTCTCGGTCAAATCATGTTCCGTCATCGGCTTCCCCCCTCAAATATATTCTCCAGATTATCTATTTCTAAGAGTATATCAACTTGAGGTGAAATTGATATAAGGCCAAGTTGATGATATAATCTAAACACTATAATAAGACTGCAAAATTTTTTTGGAGGTCTTATTATGAGCCTGAACTACAAAGTCATTGGAAAACACATCCGTGAAGTCCGCCAGCGCAACCACCTTTCGCAAGCGATGCTCTCTGAACTGGTGGATAAAACGCCATCTTACATCAGCTACATAGAGAGCGGAATCAAGAGCATGAGCCTTGACACCTTTGTGCTTATCGCCAATGCCTTGGGAGTATCTCCCGACCGGCTTTTGATGGAGCAAGTCACCAGCACTGAACGGTGCGCCAGCGAAGAAATCGCTCTACTCCTTTCGGATTGCAGTACCTATGAGATGCTGATTCTCCTGGATGTTATAAAATCGTTGAAGGCTTCCTTGAAAGAGCATCAAGGCAGATACGGTAAACCAGACAACTTTGCTTTTACCGTCTGAACCTGAGAAAGCAATCAACCGGAAGTCACGAGCATTGACTGCCGGTCGATCTATGCCAGTAAAGCTGGATATATTTTTGGAACAGTGGATATGTTTTTGGAAAGTCCCGGATATGGGTCTTCCGAGTTGGTATAATGAAAAAAGAAAGGTGGAATGACCAATGATCTATTACACAGGTGATATCCACGGAGACCCCTATGAGGTCATACAGTTTTGCGACAGCAAGAAGCTGACAGAGCAGGATACTCTGGTTCTGCTTGGAGATGTAGGAGCGAACTACTACCGAAACCGGCGAGACACAGAGATGAAGAAAGTTCTTACCGCCGTAAAGCCGACGATGCTCTGCATCCACGGCAACCATGAGATCCGACCGGCCAGCCTCCCTTCCTATCGGACGAAGCAGTGGAACGGCGGGACAGTCTGGGTAGAGGAAGCCTTTCCCCGTCTGCTGTTTGCTATGGATGGTGAGATCTTTAATCTGGAAGGTCTCCGACACTTGGTCATCGGCGGAGCTTACAGCGTGGACAAATTCTACCGGCTGGCCAGAGGTTACGGCTGGTGGCCGGATGAGCAGCCTTCCCAGAAGATCAAGGACAAGGTTGTCCAGACACTGGATACCTGCGGGTGGCAGGTAGATACCGTCCTCTCCCACACCTGTCCCTATCCGTATGAGCCGCGGGAAGCCTTTCTTCCGATGATCGACCAGAGTACCGTGGACGACTCTACCGAGAAATGGCTGGAGGAGATCGAGCGGAAACTCAAATACGGCCACTGGTTCTGTGGGCACTGGCATATCGACAAGCATATCGACCGGATGCACTTTCTCTTCCACAGCGTGGAGGCTGCGCCGCAGCTCTTGACGGGAGGGGACACATTATGACAGAGGAAGAAAGACCGGAGGCCAAGGAGCAGGAGGCGTGCTTTGCCGCAATCCGTGAGATCGTCCAGGAGATTTCCCGCCTAATGGACGCCGCATATCAGCAATACAGCCGTTTGGTAGAGCAGGTGTTGAACGGCAGTATCACTGAGGAGCGGGAGATCGAGCGAATCATGGACGGGCTTGTGGACTTCGGAGATGATCCGAGGCTCCTTGAACTGTACAAAACCCTATGCCGCCATGTCTATTACAAATACCCCGCTCTTGTGGGAGAGCACACTGCCCTCTTCCAGCTCCAGTTTGAGGAAACGGAGGATGGGGATACGGATACGGAGGAGGTGAAAACATGAAAGCGCCGGAGATCAAGCACTACATCAACTGGCTGGGTCGGGTGGAATACCGAAACATCAACTGCTCCTTCACCTATGACGAGACATCCTATGCGGCCATCGACCGGATCTTCAGCCTTCTCCACCGGCTGGAGCCAGGCCCGGAGAACACAAGCTGGGAACTATGGCTCCGTGCGGAGCGAGGTACCATCGAAGACTTCGGCAGCTTTGAGGAGCTGCGGGAGGACGGCCAGGTGGAGAACGTTGAGGAGTTTGAAACCTGGTGGCATTCCGAGTTCCCGGAGGAGGCAGCGTGGTTCCACTTTGCCGCCGGCGAGGATCAGGAGATCGGGTATCGGGCAATATTCTTGGGGCATCGGCATGTGCTGGAAGTGGATGGCCGCAGAGAACGTTCCTTCCCCAACGACATCTCCAAATTCACCGCTTGGCTGGAGGAGGCGGTACGGGACGCCGTTCAGATGGTGGAGACCGGCTCTTATCAGGGACTGGTGGAGCGGGAGCTGCCCATCTGGCATCGAACCGGAACCATCCTGCGCCGGGATCTGTGGAGGGTATTCCCTCAGTGGAAAGAGGAGTTCTTCCAGGACTTCTCCCAGCAGGAGATGGAGGAGTTTCTCACCTCGGCGGTGGGGTATCCTTTGGAAAAAAACAAGCGGCTTCCATCCATGACCGCAAACGACTTCTATCGCTTCTGTGCCCTGGGCTATCGGGCTATGGGTTACACCGGAACGGAGAAATCGGAAAAAGAGCAGTACGCCCTCCACGCCGATGGGCGGGACGAGGGACTGTCCAAGCTGGACGGAGATTCCCCCGAAGCCTTTGCTCGGTGGCTGAAAGAGCGTCCCCGCACCGGTCACCCCTGGGAGGTATACAGGGGCGGCAACAGCACCCACATCGACTGCATCGTACACCGGGATGCACATGGCTACTATCTGGTGGTGGCCGGTCTTGCGGAGACCCGGACGATTGAGGCGGTCCGTTTCTTCCTGGCACTTCATCGGGCAGGCGTTCCCGTATGCATCCGAAACGCAGAGAAACTGAAGGCCCGCCTGACCGGAGCGGAGTCCATCGGCATCGTGCCGGAGGGAGTCTTTCCTGCTTACTGCCACGCCAGGTTTCCGGGAGAGGACATTGTCGATTTTATGAATCTGCCTCGGGAACATCAGGATGAGCTTGCAAAATACTGCCGATGGCAGCCAATCCCGGTTCCAAGGATGAAGAAAGAAGGTGAAACCCCATGATCTTCTTTACCTCTGACCTGCATCTCGGTCACGAAAACTGCATCCGCCTTTGCAACCGGCCCTTTTCCAGTATCGAGGAGATGGACGAAACCCTCATCGAAAACTGGAACCACAAGGTCACAGGGAAGGATACCGTCTATATCCTTGGCGACCTGATCTACCGCAGCCAAAAGCCGCCGGAGGAATACCTGCGGCGGCTGCGGGGGAAGAAACATCTCATCCTTGGGAATCATGACAGGGGATGGATCAGGAGTTGTCAGACGGAACAGTTCTTTGAAAGTGTCAATAACCTATTGTATGTCGCAGACGGAAAGCGGCAGTACACACTCTGCCACTACCCCATGATGTCTTGGCCTCACATCATGCGCTGCTACATGGTCTTTGGCCACATCCACGGCAATACCGACGCGGATTACTGGCCGCTCATCCAGGCAAACGAGAGAATGCTGAATGCCGGAGTGGATGTCAATCACTTCGAGCCGGTCACCTTTGAGGAGATGGAGGCCAACAATCTTCTGTATAAAGGTCAGTCAAAATCTGGGCTTGAGGTGCAGCCGTGAGACATAAAAGAGGCTTTTATGAGGCAGCTCCTGTAGCCGGTTCCATCGCACGGCAGGACTGGAGGCACATGATGGAACGAGCCAAGCGAAACGGCCTCTCTCTCCACTCCCAAAAAGGAAGCACCGGGCTGCTGTTCTCCGTGAGAATCCTCGCTCCCATTTTGGATGGAGGTCTGCGGCATATCGTTCTGGCATCGATCCAGTACAGTCTGGGGCGGCACACCTATATGCCCACCATAGTCGTGGAATTCACCTGCCGGAACCTGCGCCGTCTGGACGAAGCTACCCGTTCCGCAGCTGTGGCAGAGATCAGCGCACATTTGAACCGATATGGAGAACAGGAGCCATATCCCCGAGTGTGGTATAGCCTGAGCCGGACGCTAACATCTGGCAAGATTAAAGAAGACGATAGGAGGAAGAAAAGGATGCCGATTTTACAACCTCTGGAAAGCATGGAACGCATCTCACGCCAGGCACTGGCAGATGACCTGGACACCGTGTTGGAAAGGATAAGCCGCGAGAACATCGGGCTGGTGATCACCGAGGAAGGCAAAGATGACCTGGTTCTCTGCCCAGCCTCCTGGTTCAATCTTGACTATGTGGATGACTTTTCCTGTGTCATCAACAGCGCCCTCCGCTATGCCATGCGCAATGAAGATGAGGAGAGTGCGGCGGTTGTCCAGTATCTTCGCCGCCACTACCAGCTGTTCGATGAAAAGACGCTTTCGGTGGCTGTCGCCGATCTGGAGCGGGAACTGAACCAGCCGATAGCGCCCCTCAAGCAGCCGCAGATCTGGAAGGAGCTCCAGGAGCTGTTCCGGCAGCGACTGGACGAGTTGCGGAAGGAATCTCCGGAAGGCGAGGAAACGCACCATGGATGAAAAGCGATATGAGCTCGTGGAAATCCAAGTAGATGCGGAGCTTCTGGAGCAACTGGAAGCGGTAATCGCCCCGATGGGGCTGACACCAGAAATGTTGGCTGTGAAGTTCTTCGAGTTCTGCGTCGATCCCGCTACTCAGGAGTTGGCCATTTCCTTGCTTCTGAAATGGAAAGCCGAACAGGAAGCGGAGGGGGAGAATCTGGGAGGGGGACTTTAATGCTATCCAAGGAAACCTTCTGCGAAGCCCTGCGAAAGATCCAAGCGCAAAAGGATCGAGATGAACAGTTCAGTAAGGCACTCACTCTGATGGGAGACGGACATTTCGTATTTGAGGGCGGAGCGCCGCTTCTTGCCGCCTTGCTGGATGTACTGAAGGAAGCAGTCAACGACCAGTACGACTATATCAGCTGGTGGCTTTACGATGCCGCCCCAGACTATGAAGTCTGGACCGATGATGAAAAAACTAAGTGGTGCCTGATGGAACCGGAAGCCCTGTATGATTTCATCCGGGATGAATGTCAGGGCTGAGTGGTAGCGTCTTCCCAAATTCGTTCAAGGAGGTCAAATCAGATGTCTAAGTGCTGCCTATACTGCCGGGTAGATGGAGCGTCTACGGAAAGCAACCGTCTCGCCATAAACCAGCAGCTCACCGCACTCCGAAGCCTCGCCAGACAGCTTGGCTTTTCGATTTCCACCGAGATGCTCAATATGAGAGCGGCTTGGACGCAAACCGCCAGAGCATTCGAACGCTGATCCGTGATGCACGACATGGAGTCTATGACCGGGTGCTGGTGATGAACGGCGACCGTCTGGCTCGTGACGCCGAAGGTTTGGCGGCGATTGGAGAAAAATTGACCGCAGCAGGAGTCCGGGTCTATTGCCCAGATGGCGAAATTGATCTGGCCCCCGCATATTCTCATGGTTATTTCCGGGTGGCGACGATGGAACAGACCATGTGATTGGGAAAAGTTCCCGTCCCACCGCTCTTCCACGGCCAAAGAAAATGCGGTATAATAAAGGAACCACATACACCAGACCGGGAAAGTCGGTCATTCCGGCAGGAAGGAGATGTTGCCATGAGCTCATTCGAGGAAAAGAAAAGAGAGATTGAGAGGGTCCTTGGGGTATTCCAGAACTACATTGAAGGCTCTGAACTGCTCGATGTGGTCTATTCGAAAAAGTTCGGGTATGTTCTGCTTGGCCTGCCTGCGGCGGATTCCATTGATGACTCCGATGTAACACGACTGGAAGATCCCGAAACATTGGTGAAAGAGATCTATCAGAATCTCGCATACGACTTTATGGAGCAGGAAGGGCACAGCGAGGATTACACGGAAGCCACCAATCTGGAAAAGCGAGCTATGCGGGAATGGATGAAAGAGTACACGGATCAGCTGCCGGAATACAACTACTTGCTGGACGAACTCCTTGGATGATGTGTCCGATGAAGCAGGCGCTTCCCTCAGTCAATCTTTTGGCATGGATAAAGCGGACATCTTTTTTGGTCGAACACTAAAATTGACCCTCGGGTGGAAAATCCGTAGCCATCGCAGCGAAAACGGCAAAAAAATAATGGGTGAAGACCCGCAAAGCCTTGAAAATCATGGATTTCCGCAAATATCTCAATTGGTCTTACACTCCATGACAAGTGTCCTTATAGCATTGAAAAGCTATAAGGACACTTGTCTTTTTTGTTGTTTTTACCCGGCAATCTCTGCGGGGGCGTAGTTTACGAACACGCCCTTCCGGGTATTGACGATCACATCAGAAATTGGCGGGGGCAGTATTAAGGAGGGCCTTGAAGCACCTGTGCCAGCGGTATTCCGAATAATGGACCGGGCAAGGTGTAAACAGTGGCACACGGGGGTTATGACAGAAAAACCCGGCATGGGGGACGGAAAAATCCGTCCCCATGCCGGGTTTCAGCCTGTCGAGAAACCCGGCTATGCATCAAGCATGAGCCTGGTTTCTGGCATATAGGGGCCAAAAGAGGAACATAAAGAGAGAAGCAGAGTTCTC
>JAHAEW010000224.1 GCA_018374635.1 Clostridiales bacterium | reverse complement strand
GGGCTTCCAGCCCTATTCCGCCGAGGTGGGGGCGTCGGTCACCGACCAGGGCTACACCCTCACCCTGGACGGCATCGGTGTGGACGAGGCGTTTATTACCATCTACGCCACCATCACCGGAGAAGAGCCGATCCCCGACTGGGGCGGCGAGGAGGGGGTGGGGCCCGCGGTCTGGCCACTGAATTTGCGGGCGGAGGGCCGCGAGCTGGAGTCCTGGGGTGCACAGATGGAATGGGAGCGGCTGGACAGCCATACTGTTCAGCTGACCCAGCGCTGCCCGGTGATGACCGTCCTGCCCGCCGTTGTGGAACTGGAGGTATATACCGACCAGCTGGTGCCCCAGGTACGGGGGAACTGGAGCCTTGAGCTGTTGGTGGATAAAACCGCCCCCGATGGAGAGAGTCTGGTGGCGGAGCCGAACCTGCCCTTTACGGTGGACGGACAGCGTATCACTGTGGAGAAGGTGGCAGTGGCTCCCTCCGGGGGAGGGCTGGTGCTGAGCGCCAGGAGTGACCGCCCCTTTACCCACTTCATCCTGCGGGACGACCAGGGAACGGTGCTTCCGCACAGTCCCTACGGCCTTGTGTACGGCAGCCTTCGCACCCGCTCCAATTTCTATGAATTTCAGGGCGGCCGCACCAACATGGCATCCCTCACCCTGGTGCCCTGGACGGCAGACGGCGGCACGCATCGGGTATCCGGCAGCCTGGACGATCTCCCGCTGACTGACGAGGGAGCGGATAACGGCTATACGCTTCTGTCGCTGGATGTGGGAGAGGAGCAGGCAACGGCGGTGTTTCGTGCAGAGGGAATTCTGGGGCTGAGCGACGCGTACACCCCGGACTTCGGCCTGTTGAATGCTGACGGAGCGGAGCTGGCCCTGGGCGGCGCCAAGGAATGGAAACGCGATATGGAAACCGGAAACTGGATTGTGACTTGGAGCTACCCGGAGATGCTGGCAGGGCAGGTAGCGGGCGTGTGCTTCTGGCAGCCTAACTGTATTCTGCTGGAGGACGAGGCGGTAACCATCCCGCTGAACTGAACACGGGGACACAGGCCGGCGGCGGGCGAGGGGAATTCCCCCGCCCGCCGCTTTTTGCCGCTTACCTCGATGGAAATGTGTATAGTATATATTTCGTAAAGAGAGACGGCCGTGCTGCTGTAGAATGGAAGGAGGCGGCCTCTGGACGGCTTTAGGAGCAGATGCGCTCCAGGAGGGCCGTCAGCTCCTCCGCCTGTTCCGGGGAGGCGGAATAGCGCCGGTTGTCCTGGTAGACGCACCCCTGGCTGTCCACGCCGAAGGTGCGCCCCTCCTCTGCCGGGGCGGAATAGACCGTGACGGTATAGGCGGCGGGGGAGATGGGGACGCCGCCGTCGGTGAGCCCATCATAGCGCAGCCGGGTGTCCGCCAGCAGGGAGGACAGCTCCGCCAGCAGAGCAGGCTCGCTGCTCTCGTGGGAGCCATGCCCGCCGCCGTCGCTGCGT
>JAHAEW010000089.1 GCA_018374635.1 Clostridiales bacterium | reverse complement strand
AGCACCTGGAGGCTGCCCTTGAGGACGCCTCCATTGCTGGCTGACTTCTCTCATGCCAGGGCCTGCAAACCATTTTGCGAAAATTCCTTGACACTACCTGCTTGAAGCTAAATCTTTTTTACGGGGCACCTCCACCGGCAGAGCCAGTGATTTCCCTACCCAATAAATAATACTGGGTATGAATCAGTTGCTTCATACCCAGTATTTATCTTCAGGCACTCAGAGAAGACTCTGGCAGACACCTAAAGCCCGCTCCAGTGCCTGATCCATGTTATAGTACTTAAAATCAGCCAGTCGACCGCAGCAGATCAAGTTGGGTACCGCACTGACCAATTCGAAATATTTTTTATATTGAATCTGGCTTTTCTCGGTTAGGACAGGATAGTAGGGTTCCAGTGAGGCCCCCTCCTGGTATGGGAGTGGAAATTCCAGCGCATAACTGCTGCCTGGACGAGCTTGAAAGGGAAGTTTTTTATACTCAGTGATCCGAGTATAGCCGGCTTCCTGAGGATAGGCCACCACCGGGGCATCTTGAACGCTGTCTGCCTCAGTATACTTCCATTCAAACCGCAAGGAGCGATAGGGCAGTCTGCCAAAGATACCCCCGAAAAGTTCATCTAATGCGCCGGTGTAGACCAACGGTTCATCCCAGCGATTCCCGTCCACATAGAGTTGCCCATCGGATACCTGAATTCGCTCCAGTGCCTCCACTCCCAGTTCAATATGGATATTAGGATGATCCAGTAGGGTTTGAAAAAATCTAGTAAAGGAATGGGCTGGCATTATTTGATAAGGATCTTCAAAATAGCCTTCGTCGTAAGAGAACCGTAGGGGAACCCGCTTGAGCACGCTTGGGTCAATTTCTGAAGGAGAGACTCCCCATTGCTTGGCGGTATAGGGGGCATAATCGTTGCGGAAAAGATATTCGGCATAGCCGCGAATGTCGGGGTCATCGTGCTCAAGCACTTCCACTACCGTAGCGGTCTCGCGGCCAGCATAAGCAGTCTGGAGCTTATTCTTCAACCGCTCAGCCTGTTCGTGGGAAAAGAAGGTATCGATCGTCGTAAAGTTGAAGGGAGTCGGGGTGTATTTCCCATCCCACACAGCGCCACATGTCAGCTTGTAATCCTGCCAATCCTCAAAGCGGAGCATGTAGTCGTAAAGCTCCTTTTTTCTGGTGTGAAACGTATGTGGACCGTACTTCTGAACCAGAAATCCATGCTCGTCCACATAGTCGTACATATTACCGCCGATATGGGCCCTGCGCTCCCAAATAGACACCTGTTTTCCCTGCTCGGCCAGATGGCGGGCAATTACTGCGCCCGACAGGCCACAGCCAATGACCAGACTACCCATATTAAAAACCGCCGTAGTTGCTCATAAACTGAGCAAAGGATTGAAGGTTTTTATCCTTGTCCGCAAGGATTAGGTTGGCTTCTCCGCCGATCCTCTCCAAGGGCCAGTTTACGGCCAGATCAGGGTCGTTCCACATTACGCCGTCGTCATACTCCGCATAGAACTTCTCTCCGCACTTATAGGAAACAATGGAGTCCTCCAGCACGAGATACCCGTGAGCACAGCCGGCAGGAACAAGAATTTCGTTGTGCTGCTTACCCACAAGGTCGAATGCCAGCCATCTTTTGAAGGTGGGACTGTCCTTGCGGAGATCCACCACAACATCCCAGACATGGCCCCAGATGCAGCGTACCAACTTGGGCTGTTGCTTGACCCGCTGGAAATGGAGGGCGCGGATGACGCCTTTGTGGCTGGTGGTATAAAAGACCTCTATCAGATCGTGGTGGATGCCATTGGCCTCAAAGACTTCCCTGGAGTAGTCCTTGGTGAAACATCCACGAATATCATCGGCGTTAAAAGGGATGACCTCAATCAATCCGGGGATGTTGGTTTCGTGAAATTCAAATTTCTGAATCATTGTGTGACCTCCATCTTTTTCCACCACTCCATTGTGCGCCTGCAACCCTCTGCAAATGTGATTTCCGCCCGGAATCCGGTGTCCCGTTCCGTCTCCGTGCAGTCGAATCTGGACAAGGGAAGATCGGTTCCGGTAAAAGGGATGTCCCCGAAGAGGAAGGGTAACTCCGGCGCGATGGCGGCCTGCATTTCTGTCAGGAAATCCCGCAGGGGGCGGGCGGTGGAGCTGCCGATGAGATACTCGTGGAAGGGTTTACCGTTTTCACCGATCAGTCGGAAGGCTCGGGCAACATCGTCGATGTATACGAAGTCGTAGTTCTGAGTTCCTGCCGTAAACTGCGGAGCTTCTCCACGGATGCACTTCTGAATGGTGGTGTTGACCATGCGGGGGCTCTTCTCGCCTACGCCGTAGGCGTTGGTGATCTCCGGCCAGACCAGTTCCATACCGAGTTCCGCCGCCACGGACATGCACATGATGTGGGCAATCACCTTGCCACCGCCGTAAATATAACCGGGGCCGGGGCGGTTTCCCTGGGTGTATGCGGCGGCCATAGTCTCGCGCTCCATGATGCTGCCTGCGCCGACAAACCGACGGCAGCCCAACTCATTCGCCGCCCGCAAGGCGTCCACGGTCCACTGAGCGTTTTGCAGCTGAAGGGCGGTATCCGCCCGGGCCGAACCGGCGCTCCCCTGCCAAGCGAAGTGGTAGAACAGGTTGCCCTCTGCCCGAGGGAGCAGGCTGGGGAGATCCTTCATCTGCTCTAGACCGCAAGAGAGAACCGTCAACTCCGGAGCATCGGGGAGGTGGTCCCGGTGTCCGTCTCGAACAATGGCACAGACGGAATAGCCGTTTTCAAGCAGTTCACGGACTACGTTACTCCCAACAAAGCCGTTGGCGCCGGTAACAATGGCAGATTTCATATCAGCATCCCTCCTGATAGACGACAATCTCCCGGTCCATCTCAGCGGGGATATCCCCGCCGGAGAGCCAGACCCGGGTCCAGTCAGCTGTCAAGCGGACGGCATCCTCGATGTGCCAGCGGGGGCGCCATCCAAAGACAGCCTTCAGCTTGGAGCAGTCCAGCTTGAGGAAGTTGGCCTCGTGGGGGGCGCCGACTTCGGCCTGATTGATCCAGGTCGCCTCCCCCCCCCAGGAGCGGCAAAACAGGTCGGTGAGCTGCCCGGTGGTGACGCAGTCACACTCGTCGGGGCCCACGTTGTACCAACCCGAATATTGTTTATCCTGATACTGCCTCTGGGCGATCATGAGGTAGGCGAACAGAGGCTCCAGCACATGCTGGTAGGGCCGGGTAGAGTGAGGGTTGCGGACAATGATAGGTGCCCCCGCCTGGACAGCACGGACGCAGTCCGGAATGATCCGGTCGTTGGCAAAGTCGCCGCCGCCGATGACATTGCCCGCCCGGGCAGTGGAGATGGCGGGGGTGTCCTGTGCGGAGAAAAAGCTATTGAGATAGCTGTGGGTCACCAGCTCCGAGCAGGACTTGGAGTTGGAGTAGGGGTCGAAGCCGTCCAGCGGCTCGTCCTCCCGGTAGCCCCATACCCACTCGTTGTTGTGATAGACCTTGTCAGTGGTCACATTGAGGAAGCTGCGGACGGTGCCGATGCGGCGCACGCACTCTAGAATGTTCACCGTTCCCATAACATTGGTCTCATAGGTAAAGACCGGGTCTTTGTAGCTGTCCCGCACAATTGGCTGGGCGGCCAGGTGGAGGACAATTTCCGGCTGGGCGGTGTCAAATGCGGCATTCAGTGCGCCGCGGTCTCGAATATCGCCCAGCACAGAGGACATCTTCCCCTCCAGGCCGGCCAGGGAAAAGAGGTTTGGCTGGGTTGGGGCGGGGAGTGAATAGCCAGTCACCACCGCTCCAGCACCCACCAAGATGCGGCACAACCACGCGCCCTTAAAGCCGGTGTGGCCAGTGACGAACACCCGCTTGTCGCGGTAGAAATTGAGATCCAACTGTTCCATCAGTCTGCCCACACTTTCCAGGGGGCCTGTCCGGCGGTCCACAGCTTCTCCAGCTGTTCCTTTTCCCGCACGGTGTCCATGCACTGCCAGAAGCCGTCATGCTTATAGGCCATCAGCTGACCCAGCTTTGCCACCGTCTCCAGGGGGGCCTTCTCCAGCACGGTGGCGTCGCTATCAATATAGTTGATAAACTCGGGCTGGCAGACCATGAAGCCAATGTTGATCAGGTTTCCGTCGCCCTGGGTCTTTTCCCGAAACTCTCGCACATGGCCCTCGCTGTCAGTGTCCAGCACGCCGAAGCGCTGCCCGGCGTTGTAGGCGGACATGGTGACCAGCCTGCCGTGGGACTTGTGGAACTTCACCAGCTCGGTGATGTTCAGGTCGGCGACGCCGTCGCCGTAGGTGAGCATAAAGGGCTTGTCCCCGATGTAGTCCTTTACCCGCTTCACCCGGCCGCCGGTCATGGTGTTCAGACCGGTGTCTACCACAGTCACCTTCCATGGCTCCGAGGTGTTCCGGTGGACAATCATCTCGTTTTTCCCGTTGGTAAAGTCGTAGGTAATGTCGGAGGTATGGAGGAAATAATCCGCGAAATACTCCTTGATGACGTGCTGCTTATAGCCGGCGCAGATAATGAATTCGTTGAAGCCATGGGTGGAGTATAGCTTCATAATGTGCCATAGAATGGGCATACCCCCTAGCTCCACCATGGGCTTGGGCTTGAACTGGGACTCTTCTGAGATGCGGGTGCCAAAGCCACCTGCCAAAATTACAACTTTCATAAATATAACCCCAAATCCTTACTATTCGGCTTCTGCGATCAGAAGTGTCTCTGTGATAACAGACCCGCATACTGGATGCCTGATTTTAAAACGATACCCCAAATCCAGTTGTTCCAACATAGGTTTGATGTGGAAGAAGTCATCTGCGTTGTGGTAGATACTGATAAGAAGGGTCGGCCTTTGGTGCTTAATGGTCTGCATTGCCCCCTTTAGAAGCGACTGTTCAGCACCTTCTACATCAGCTTTGATAAGTCCCACATGAAGATTATGCTCCTGGACAAATTCATCCAGAGGAACCACCTTCACCTCTACTTTTTCCGCATATTGACAGGCATCATTTTCAAACTGTGTACTGCTTGAATCGTTTACAGATATTGATATCGTCCCGTTTTCTTCCCCGAGTGCGGCCTGAACCGGCACAACATTTGTCAGGCCGTTTAGTTTTATAGTGTCTTGCATATAGTGATAGTTTTGAGGGACCGGCTCAAAAGCATACACATTGCGATTGGTAAGTGGGGAAAAAATAAGTGCTGAATCTCCAATAAACGCGCCGGCGTCAATGATATCCGTATCTGAAAAATGTTCCGGCTTTGTCAGATGGCGGATTCCATATCGATCCCAAAAGACGCATGGCTCAAAATGATTGATCGGAAGCAGATATCCACGATAATAAAAAACATTGTGTGATAGCGGAAGAATGCTGCTGAACATATGCTCAATAATTTTCCGCATAATGTTCTTTTCTTCCTGAGAGTAAAGCGCAATGACAGGGTCCTGCGTATTTTGAACAATTTTCAACCGCTGAATCGACAGCACAACATCTTCAATGCTCTTTATGTCAAGTCCACGCACAAGATTTAGAAATTTCTGTTGAAAGTCTGGAAATTCTTCCGATGGAGCCGTGGGAAATTTCTTGTAGTATTCTCGCTCAAACCGTACATCAATTGGATACTCTTTTGCAAATATCGCAGAACATATAGAATCTGCTTTCTTATTCAGCTCTGATAACAGATTATATTGTTTTCCCGCCTCCTCGCTCCTCTCCGCATTTTGCTCTGTGCTCTGCTCTCCCAACCGCTTTACCATTTTCTCTATGACAGGAAGTTCATTTGAGACAGCTTGAATCTGCTCCTTCAGTTGCTGAAAGTGATCCCACATTATCTTGAAGTTGAAGTCCGATTCGTTGGAGGACATGGGCCAAAAATTAGACGGCATCGTCTCCCCCCTTTCTAATTATTTTCCCTTCTTATTTTTTCGGGCGGTACTCTGGTTTAAAGATATAGTAAACCTGTTTGCAGAAACGCCAACGTAGTGAACCTTTCGGTAAAAGGATTTTAACAAATTCTCTGCGTTTTGATCCTTTGGGCAATATTTTATCCGCAAATTTTCTTGCCCCAGAACGAGTATCAAATATACCCATCCGGTTTTGAAGGTCAAACACAACCGGATGAAGAGGCCCAAGTTTAGTATCCATCATCCTAGCAAGAATTAATTCGTAAAATGGGGTTTCCCTTGCAACAAGCCACCATTCTATTCCTAAATCAACATTTGGATCATTCCAAGGCTTTGGTTGCGCTGCCCAATGAATCAATTTTGGGTTTTCGTGAGCAGTATGATAAGCATTCCTTTCATAAACTGGCGCAAAATCGTCTATTGATTGTTTTATGAAGTCAGACGATAATACATACATATTCCACGCTATATCTAAGTTCTCGATTTTTCCTTCCAACAAAAGATTTAAGGCATCTTGTTCCTGGATATTGAATTTATGATTTTTGATATATTCAACAATACCATCTACAGTAAATATTCTACGATAGGCAACACAATCAAACACAATAACTCCAGTATTTACGTAGGAAAATGGATTTTTAATTGGGAAGTCTGTTTTACAATAGTCATTTACTTCTTTGATCATTCCATTTGCCCAACCATGCCAAACCGCATCTGGAACAATAGCAGCTACATTTCCATTCAAAGGAGTCTGTAATAATTTTGCTATATCGCACTTTGCGATTAAATCACAATCCATAACAATAGCTTTATCATATTGGCTGAGTATAAATGGAGCAAGTACTCGGTAATACGCCTCTTCGGACTGGTTTGCCGAATTTATAAATAATTTTGCACCACGTAATAAAGGCTTTGGATTAAAAAATCGAATGGACATATTAGGATGGCCATAGGCCAGTTGCTTTAACAATTTTTTATTACTTACACTAATAGCACTCTCCAAAATAATGAAATCATAATTATTAGTTTTACTTGATTGTTTTATCACAGACTGAATAAATACTGCCGCAAATGGTGCAAAATAATCGCTAGAACTAAATACAATTGGAATATTATTGTTTAAAAATGCAGGTGTTATATGGGATGTAAATACTTGTGTTTCTTGAAAAAATACCAATTCTCGAACAGAAACATTAATATTATTAAGATCAGTATAATACTCCAAGAATATCCCAAACAAATGTTCCCCCAGAAAGCCAGGCATCCGTGTTTTCCATACATTGTAATACTGGGTATCGAGTTTTTTTTCAACTTCAAAAAGTGTCCCAAATAGGAATTCACAAAATTCATCAAACAGCTCTTTTTTCATAACAAAGCAGTTATAAAACTTAGCATATTGGGAGTTAAAATATTTTTTTGAAGAAGATAGAAATTTAGGGTATTTCTTTTCAATAACTTCAAATAATAATTCAACTCCGCGCATATCAAAATCTCTACGACGGTCTTCACATAATCCATATACTGTTCTATGATTTCCATCACCTGAACAAGTCACATCTTCAGGTGGTGTAGTAATTATATCACTCTTCTGAATAGTACAGCACATTTTCCCTTGGTTTTCTAGTTCATATTTGTCAATACTTCCTTGTGAAAGTACTTGCTCAAATAAAATTCCTGACTTATTATACGAATCGGAATATGTTCTATCTGAAAAAGAAATATACCTTCTATAATGGCAAAGGCCATAGAAATCTGCTTTAACATTTTTCCACGCCCAATAAAGAACCGTTAACTCACAAAAACTCTCTCTTTTTTCCGAAATATTATCCCCTGTATCATCCCCCAGCATACTGATTCCTTCACGCTCATCATAGACCGCACCGCAACGGATTGGAATATAGAGTGGATTGTCAATGGTCATGCTATCCTGATCAATGCGGTGGGAGACGAAGATCTTGATATCCGGCTTGTCCGGAGTCCCCTTATAGCGGAGGGCCTCCACATCGGGGACGGGCTTGTACTGCTTCTCCAAGTCGTTCACATCCTACGTATTATTTTTCTTTGATAGTTGCCACGCCTCTCCGCTTAATGGGGGTGAGGCGATAGAAAATATCTTTGACCTTCTCCCGCCGCCGGGAGCCCTTAGGGAGGATGGGGTCAACCACCGCCCGCAGCAGGCGATTCGCGCTGTCCCCCACATACCGCCGGAGTAAATCCCCCCGGCCGCGGATGCGCTCCGTGTTGCTGAAAAAAACCATCTGGCGGGTCTGGATATCCCGCCCCTCGTGGACGGTGATATGGTACATGAAAATACCGTAGAGCATCTCCCCCAGAAAAGCCGGGGTGCGTTTCATAGTCTGGGTGTAGCCGGTGGTGTCCAGCCGCCGCTCTGCCTCAAACATGATGGGGAACTGGAACCGGCACAGCCGGTCGAAGAGTTCCCAGCGCAGCACAAAGCAGTTGAAGCCCCGGTGCTGTCCGCCGTTGAAGTACTCCCAGGCCGACTGACTGTACTCCGGCGCCAGCTCATCTATGAGGGTGAAGAGCAGATCAATGGAGGACTTTTCAAAAAATTCCCCGTAGTGAGCTTCCCACATGTCCCGTACCGTCCTTTGCGGCCCTTTCGGCGTAGGGATCCGAGTTACATCGGCGCATTCAGATGCCACTCCGTCATGCCCCTCAATGGCCGCCGCCATAGCCGCACGGTCCAGCAGGCCATACCGCGCCTTTCCCGCCGGCGTCAGGGAGGGGACATAGACCATGTTATACTCGTCCGTGCGGAACCGCCGGGGGGAGAAGGAGAGATACCGCCGGTAATGACACAGCCCGCAGTAGTCCGCCCGGATGTTTTTCCACGCCCAGTACTGCACGGTGAACTCACAAAAGCTCATCCTCCGCTCCGAGATGTTGTCCCCAGTGTCGTCCCCCGCGATCCCCATGGGGTTCTCCTGGTCAAACACCGCTCCGCACCGCATCGGAATATAGAGCGGGTTGTCCACCAGCTCACTGTTAATATCAATGCGGTGGGAGACATAGATTTGAATCGAGTTCATGAGTGTGCCTCCTCATGGTAACGGCGGGATTTCAGCCGCCTCAGCAGCCCGGAGGGGATCAGACCTACAACGAGCGGCTTTATCACATAGGGAAAGGCTCCTGGAAGTAAGCCCAGCGCCCGGAAGCGGACGAAGCGGGTCCGAACTTCGTTCCAGCGGTGGTGTAGCCGTCGGCTACCCTTCGGGTTCAGGGGCAGGGTATAGCAGATCAGCTTTTCCTGGAGATTGGCCCCTCGGCTGCCTGCCTCATAGAGACGGAGTAACAGGTCATAGTCCTCGCACAGAATGCACCGGGGCAGCTCGGAGTACCCTCCCACCCGCTCCAGTGCCTCCCGTCGGAACAGCAGTGTGGGGTGGAGAAAGGGCTGCTTAAATAGAAAATCCCGGACGGTGGGCTCTGCGGGGAACATCCGTTCCCCGCAGGCTGAGCCTTCCCGCCAGAGAATCGCGTTGGATCCTACAAAGTCAAACTCTGGATGAGATTTCAGGAATTCCATCTGAATAGACAACCGGCTAGGAAGAGCATAGTCATCGTCGTCCATTCGGACCAGATAAGCTCCTTTTGCATGCAGTAGGCAGAGATTCAGCTTCTGCGGTAAAGTAAAGGCATCTCCCCGGCGAATCAGCCGAACGCGGCTATCCCGGGCGGCGTATTCTTCCAGGCAGCGGCAGACGGAAGGCGCGGAACCGTCGTCACACAGAAGTAGCTCCAGCGCGGGGTAATCCTGAAACAGCATGGAATCGACAGCGCGGCGGAGCATGGATAAACTGGACGGCTTGGGCTGGTAAACCCCCATCAGAACGGAGACCAGAGGCTCACGATTCAGCATAAGCGGAGCATACCTCCTCGGTGGGGCCGAGCATGCGCATTTCTCCCTGTTCCAGCCACAAAACACGGTTGCACATTTCCTGGATTTGCTCCAGACTGTGGGAGACAAAGAGCACGGTTGTACCGCCGCCCATCATTTCCATCATGCGGGCGCGGCTCTTCTCCTGAAAAGCTGCATCGCCTACGGAGAGGATTTCATCCACAATCAGAATTTCCGGCTCAACCATCGAGGCAACGGAGAAGGCCAAGCGGGCCATCATACCGGAGGAGTAGTTTCTGATGGGGACATCAATGAATTGGCCAAGCTCGGAAAAGTCCAGAATTTCCTGATATCGGTCGGTCAAAAATTCTTCCGAGTATCCGAGAATAGCACCGTTTAGGAAAATATTTTCGCGGCCAGTCAAATCAGGGTCGAAGCCAGAGCCAAGCTCCAACATGGGGACGATATTGCCGTGACAGCTCACGGCACCTTCCGTCGGCTTTAAAATCCCGGAGATTACCTTCAACAGCGTGCTTTTCCCGGAGCCGTTGCGGCCGATGATGCCTACCACCTCGCCGCGGAAAACCTCAAAGGAAATATGCTTGAGCGCCCAAAAATCCGTGTGGCTTACTTTGCCACGCAGCTTTCGTGTGGCGAATTCCTTGAGGGAAAGAATGCGGTCGTCCATCAGCTGGAAGCGCATGGAGATATCCTGTACCTCAATGGCCTGTTTCTCTTTTTTCACGACAACACCTGCTTACAAATAGAGGACGAACTTGTCCTGCGTCTTTTTGAATACCACCGTCCCCAGAATCAGAAAGAGCATGGCGGACAGGAAGCACTGCACATACAGGACAGGTTCCGGAGATACGCCATCCATCACGCATGTCCGCAGGAAGGTGATAAAATAGTAGAGCGGATTGACGCCCAAGACCCATGCAACCTGTTCCGGCAGAATGTCAGCCGGATAGAAAATGGGAGTCAGATACATCCACAGCATGGTCAGCACCCCCCAGAGAAATTGAATGTCCCGGAAGAAAACCATCGCGGAGGCCAGAAGCATCCCAAGTCCGAGACAGAACAGCGCAAGGCAGATCAGGTCAAAAAGAATGAGCGGATATGCCTTCGTCGGGAGCAGTCCGGAGAACAAGATCACCAGAAGCAACGGGATCATGGAGATGACCAGGTTGACCAGAGAGGATAGAATGCGCGTCAGGGGATAGATATATTTGGGTACATACACCTTTGTGATCAGATTAGCATTTCCCACAATGGAAGAGAGTGCCATACCGCAGGACTCGGAAAAATAATTAAAGATAATAATGCCGGTCAAAAGATAGACTGTATAATAGGGAATATCAAAGCGGAAGAGATTGGAAAACACAATATACTGAACAATCATGGTAAGCAAGGGATTCAAAAAGCTCCAAAATACCCCCAAAATTGAACGCTTGTATTTTGCCTTGAAATCCCGATCTACCAATTGCTTTATGAGGAAGCGGTACTTCTGAAGGGCGGCAATGCCTTTGACCAGCAAACCATCTTTCCCCTTACTCCAGCGCCAATAGGTAACAGTCAAGTAGACCCCCAGCACCGCACCAAAACCAGCTACAAATTTCCAGTAGTGGAGTCCAGTCCAGATATAATCCTCTCCAGAAGCAGAGAAGCAGAGTGTTCCCTGGACCGGTGTCCCATTAATGGAAAGTGAAAAACCATCAGGCTGGACGGAAGAAGACATCAGCGGTGATGCAGCACTGCCAGGTTGGGAGTCAGCGTAGATACGCAACAACAGAGGTACATCATAATATCCCTCCAATGGGGAGAAAGAAGAGAGCGTCAGCTGCGCACCTTCTGTGAGCGCAGACACGTCGAAATTTTGACTCAGTAATACTGCGCCGCTACGCAGATCGAGGAGTTCCATGTATGCTGTACCCGTGTTTTGGCGCAAGTATGTCCCCCATTGAACGGAGACAGATTCCAAACGTTGAATTTTTGCAGTGAACACCTGTTCAATTGTAGTGCCTTGTACTAACTCTACAGTGCCTGATTCAGCGACTGGGAATTCAAGATTACCACGAGATGCTCGAAAGTGGAGTTGATAGCCAGCTAAAAAATAAAAAATAACAGCAAACACAAAATATAGAACGAAAAGAGAGATGAACAGACGCTTCAATGAAAAAGAAGCGGACGGAATCTGTCGTTTTTTCATGAATTATATTATCCAACCTTTATGTAAAAAATGGAGAAAAGTCATGTGAAACATGATATTAAACTAAGAAATAGTGAAGTCCCAAATGAGTTTATGATTAGATGGAATATAAATAACGCGGGAGGATGTAATCGAAATTTAGAGTGTTTTTATTATAATACAAGGCTATCACTAAAGCAACAAGTAAGGAACACCATGCGGGAAATAATCTGGATATAGTCGCAGACCTCTTGATATGCATCTGCTGGAACATTTAACATCTTGAATAACGGCTGGTAGGTTGCCAGACTCACAATAGTCACAATCAAAGAAGATCCCAGTGAGAGCAAGGCCAGTATTTAAAAAGACTCCGTCTGCCCCCTTACATTGAGCAATCAACACGGCTCCGCGCACCATCGTATATAACGAGAATGACGGCCAGCACCCTAGCCTCAGTACCTTTTATCAGATGGTGGCAATGTTCGATATATTGGTAGATCAATATTTCTATCCGTCCAAAAATAAAGGGAGCGAGTACAGAAAGCGGATTTACGCCGTGCTCAACGCCCTGGACGAAAAAGAATTAAAAATTGTAGAAGCCGCAATTCAAGCGATGAAAACGGCTAAAGAAACTGGGGATGTGTATGATATGTACCCCCTTTACTGGACACCCAGTAGAGGGGGTATTATTATGCGGTACACATATGAGTACAAAAGGAAATGTGTAGAACTGTATCGAGAAG
>JAHAEW010000088.1 GCA_018374635.1 Clostridiales bacterium | reverse complement strand
TTTTCGGGAATCCTTTTTCCAGTTCTCCATATTCAATCCCCCTTTTCTTTATTATACCAGAAGAACCCCGCCGCTGGCGAGGTTCTTTGACAGACTGAATCGGGCCGCTCCCCGGAGGGAGCGGCCCGATTTGTCATCACTGGATATGCACGTGGTTGTTGATGTGCTCCCTGCAGTAGCAGTAGTAGCCGTTGCACTTGGAGCAGTAGCGGAACTCCAGGTCGGGATAGTCCGTGTCGGTCTTGCCGCACACGGCGCATTTGTGGATGTATCCCTTCTTCTGCTGGGCCTGCTGGGTGGCCTTGCGGAAATTGACGGTCTGAGCCGAGGCCTGATGGCGGCGCCGGGCGTTGGCACGGCGGAACAGGCGGCTGATATCCGACCAGAAGAAAATGGCGTAGTTGACCCAGGCGGCGATCAGCATGGGCAGCAGAACGGGGAGCAGAATGGGCAGGAACAGCCGGTTCATGCTGACGATGTTCCACACCTGAAGGAAGACATAGAAGCCGGCCAGCCACTTGGCCTTGACGGGCAGAATGAAGTACACCCGGATCTGAGCGTCGGGATAGAGGGTGGCAAAGGCCAGGAACAGGATCTCATGGACCGAACCAAGGCTGATCATATAGCCCATGGTGCCGCCGGTCCAGAAATAGGTGACGATGCTGGCCAGGAAGGTGAGTACCGCGCCGCAGAGGTAGAATAGGGTGAATTTGGCGGTTCCCCAGCTCTCTTCCATGGTATTGCCCAGGAAGTAATAGAAGAACATGGCGACCACGAACCAGATCGGCCTAGAGGCCTCGGGCACAAAGATAAAGGTGACCAGGCGCCAGAGCTGAAGATTCAGAACGGCGGCCCCAAAATCCAGTCCCAGCAGGGCGCTGGCCATACCGCTGGAGAACATGTCCAGCACATAGACGATAACGTTGCCGAAGATGATATAGTTGATGAGATGGGGGATCCCGAACCGCGGATGCCTGTAACAGAAGCGGTCCAGCCAAGTGTCAATCGAACGCAAATGAATACCTCCCAAACGGTGTTGTCCAGAGTCTATCCTATCCTAGCAGGGTGAAACGGAAAAATCCAGAACAATTTGTAAATATTTCAGGGCCTATTTCAAAACCTTTCGGATGGCCTGCTTCATTTGAGGGGTGAGGACTTTCGAGGCCATGCGGTAGGGCAGCGGGGGCTGGGAGAGGAACTGGGCGGCAGTCTTTTCAAAGGGACGGGTGCGGAAGGAGGCAAAGAAGGCGGCGCGCCTGGGGCTGGGCACACTGGGGGAGGCCAGACGGGGATTGCCCGCCACCGCCTCGGAGAGGGGCCGTTCCACCTGGCCGAACCGGTCGGCGAGGGCGGCAAAACGCTCCTCCGCCTTGCCCGAGTTGATCAGCACCAGAGAGACGCCCTTGTTCCGGTCGGTGGGCAGCTCCAGCCTGGGGTCCAGCCCCCAGAAGTCGCCCAGGGTGAAGTCGGCCGGACGGTGGGTGTTGGTATAGGCGCACTGGGCGCAGCAGGGGCGCAGGAAGAGCCCCATGCCGAAGCCCCGGCCGAAGGTGGTGCGGTAGAGCACCTCGGTCCAATGGCTGCCGTCCGAGAACTCTACGGTGAGGTGGGCGGTCTGCCAGCCGTGGTCCTTGTCCCGGAAGCGCAGGCCGGCGACCTGCTTGCCGTGGGTCCGCTCCAGCTCCTCCACAAAGGCGCGGAGGACGGCTGGGGATGGCACGCCGTGACACACCAGATCCACGGTGGTGAGCTGGGGGTAATCCCGGCCCAGATAGCGCCTCAGGCCGTCCACCTGGCAGGCAAGGCCCGAGAAGAGCACGGGCGTTCCCTGCTCCAGAAGGTCCTTGATCTGGCGGAAGGTGTCACCCAGATCGCTCTGGGCGTATTTGGAGCCCCGCATGGGGGCCAGTTCCGCCTCGGTGCGGGCGGCGGCATGGCGCACGACGCGGCCCTGCTCCAGCACGGCCCCGAAGACCACGCCGCCCCGCTGGAAGGTGTCCCGGGACAGGACGGTGAAGAAGCCGCCGGAGGTGCTCTTCTGCCGCACGGCCTCCTCCCTGCACCAGACGGCGTGGACCGGATCGGGCTGAGCGTCGCTGTCGGCGGCGGGACGGGGATGCAGGCCGGGGCAGACCCCCTCGCACTTCCGGCAGAGCACACAGGCGTCAGATACCACGGGGCGGAGGAAGCCCTCGTGGTCGGGCTGCATGGAGATGGCGTTCACCGGGCAGACCGAGGCGCAGGCAGTACACCCGGTGCAGGCCGCCGGAGCGCACAGGGTGGGCCGGTTGGCGGGCGCGGCGGGCTCATCTGTCTGCTCAGGGGGAATGGGGGTTCCCTCAATGGCGGCCTTTAGATAGGCCAGACAGTCGCTGCGGGCCTCGGTGAGCTTTTCGTGGACATGGTCGTAGTCGATGGGGGCGTCCACGGGGGCGGTGGTCGCCATGCCGATGACCCGGTCGGCGCAGCCCAGCCGGGAGAGAAGGCTGTAAATGCGGGAGAAGGTGGGGTTGGCCCGCTCCTTGGGGGACATGGAGGTGAAGAAGGGGCGGTCGAACTGGAGGGAGAAGACCGCACCGTGGAAGGAGTTGGTGCACACGCAGGCGGCATGCTGGAAGAGGCCCAGGAACTCCCGGGGACCGGCGTCAAAGACCAGCTCCTTCACACCGGGGAGCTTCCGCCGGGCGCCGGCCAGCTGCACGATGGGCCAGCCGGTGCGCTCGGCCAGGGCCTGGACATAGGGAGCCACCTCTCCGGGATCGGAGACAAAGTAGCACAGGATGTAGGGGCCCTGGATCTTGGGGGCCACGGCCAGCTCGCCCCACTGCTCGCCGGTGAGGAGCAGGGTGGGGTCCAGCACCAGCCGGGCATCCCGTCCGGCCACCTCTTTCATGAGTACCTGTCCCCGCTTCTCCCGGGCGGAGAGGGCGTCAAAGCTGGAGAGATAGTGCCGGAACTGGGCGTCATAGGGGGGCGGAAGGGTGGGGGTGGCCAGACTGGGGGCATAGGAGATCTTCCGGCCCTCCCGGACAAAGTCCAGCAGGAAGGCGGGCTCAAACTGCTTGTCCGCATAGATGAAGGGATTCCAGATCTGGTCGCTGCCGGCTACATAGACGTCGTAGGCGGGCGGATCATTTTTCAGCTCCTGAAAGGAGGTGTAGCGGCGCGGACTGAGATCCATCTGCTCCTCCATAAAGGCGTTGAAGCGGTCATAGCGGGCCTTGAAAGCGCCGTAGTGGAGGGCGGTGTGGGCGTCGGAGGCCAGCGCGCGCACCGAGGCCGAGCGCTTGAAGAGCTCATTGGTCCGGGTGGTGTGGGGCAGACGGAAGTCGATGATCTCGCAGTCGTGGCCCAGGCCCTGAATGGCCCGCATGGTGGCGTAGGCCTGAAGCTGAGCCCCGTAATGGTGGGCAAAATGGAAGGTGATAAGACCTGTTTTCATAATCAAGGGTCACTCCTGTACTATTTTCCACGGCATTTAGCTCTCTATTATACCATATACCTATCATATCCTTCAAGACAAATCGGGAAACCGGTGGGAAGAGGAGAATCGGGAAGAAAGAGTGGACAAACCGGGTGGTTGACGGTAAAATAAAGAGCGTGGGTTTCTGTCCACATCAATCAAGAAAGAAAAGGAGGGTCCTTTTTATGATGAAGGTCCTCTATCTGCTCAACTTTGCCGGGAAGGCCGGCACCGAGCGGTATGTAGAGACGCTGGTCCGCTATCTGAACCACACCCGGGTGGAGGCCTATTTCGCCTACAACGAGGGCGGGCTCCTGGTGGAGCGTCTGGAGGAGATGGGCGTGCCCTGTCGCCGGGTGGAGATGCGCCGCCGCTTTGACTTCAAGGCGGCCAAAGAGCTGGCCGAGCTGTGCCGGGAGTGGGAGATCGACCTGGTCCACTGCCACTACCTGCGGGAGCACTACACCGCCCTGCTGGCCAAGAAGTACAACCCCCACATCCGGGTGGTATACACCAACCACTTCGTGCTGGCCAACGATGCCCTGACCCGCCTGTCCAACCGCTGGATGGACAAGCGGCAGGATCAGATGATCGCCGTGTGTAACAAGGGAAAGGAACAGCTCATCGCCAACGGCTGGTCCGGGGATCGGATCCAGGTGATCTTCAACTCGGTGGACCCGGCGGCATGGGCCGGGGACCGGTCGGAGTCCACCCTGCGGCAGGAGCTGGGCATCCCGGAGGACCGGTTTGTGATGCTCTGCGCCTCTCGTTTTGCCGAGGACAAGGGGCACAAATACCTCATCGACTCCCTCAAGCGGCTGACCACCATCACGGCGGTGCCCTTCACCATGGTGCTGGCGGGAGACGGGCCCCTGCTGGAGCCCTCCAAGGCCCAGGTGAAGGAACTGGGTCTGGAGGAGCAGGTGAAGTTCATTGGCTTCCGCAAGGACATCAAGAACCTCTACAAGGGCTCGGATCTGTATGTGAACGCCTCGGAGCACGAGGCCCTGTCCTATCTCATCATCGAGGCCATGGCGGCGGGACTGCCCGTCATCGCCACCGATATGGGCGGCAACCGGGACATCGTCAACGACGAGGCCGGCTGCGGCGCGCTGGTGCGGTATGACGATCCGGTCTCCATGTCGGAGGCCATGAAGCGCCTGATGGAGGACCCGGGCCTGCTGGCGCGGTGCCGCGAGGGGGCGCTGCGGACCATCGACGAGAAGTTCGAGATCCACAAGTGGATGGAAAAGACCTATGCCGTCTATGAGGCCGCACGGAAACGCTGAAAAAGGAGAATCCCATGTCAATTGCAGAAAACAGTATCTTGCTGCGCTTCCTTCTGGGAATCTGGCAGGTCCTTGCCGGAGCCTGGGGGGAGAGCGCTGTGGGGCGGGTGTTTGCCCGGATAGGCCGGGCCATCTGCCGCTGGGTGCAGGGAAGCGCCCTGTGCCAGTTCGTCTGGCGGGAGGGCACCCTGCCCAAAAGCTGGCGGGAGAGCGTATCCTGCTCTCTCTTCACCCTGATCTTAAACCTGCCCTGTACCCTGGTCCGGTGGATCTACCGGGTGGGGAAGGGCGTGTGGGACGGAAGCCTGGTATTCCGTGCCCTCTCCGCCATGGGCGGGGCCAGCTTCTTCCTGATGGGCCTCTTCCTGCTGGTGATGCTGATCGCCCCCCACCAGATCTGGAACAATGCCTACGGCCTGCTGGGCGCGGTGGGCGTGACCGCCCTCTTTGTGGTGGGGAGCGCATCCCGGCCCAAGCACCATCTGGAGAGCGCCATCTTCGGGCCCTATATGCTCTTCTATCTCCTGTGCATCGGCTGCGCGCTGGCGGCCAGTCTGTCTACCCGCCTGTCCATGCGCTTCTTCTCGTTCCATGTGATCTCCTTCCTCATCGTGGTGCTGGTGGTCAGCTCGGTGAAGCGGTATGAGCAGCTCCGGCTGATGGTGGCGCTGGCGGTGGCCGGAATCACGGTGGCCGCCCTGTACGGCTGCTATCAGGGCTATGTGGGCGTGGAGATCGTGGCCTCCCAGCAGGATATGACCGTCAACTACGGCATGCCCGGGCGGGTCTACTCCTTCTTTGATAACCCCAATAACTTCGCGGAGCTTCTGGTCATGCTCATCCCGCTGGATCTGGGCATTCTGATGGCCGCTAAGACCTGGCGTGGAAAACTCTGGTCCTTTGTGGCGCTGCTGCCCTGTTTGGCGGCCATCGGCCTGACCTACTCCCGCTCGGGCTGGATCGGCCTGGCCCTGGCGGTGTGCGTGTTCATCGCCCTGGAGAACTGGCGCCTGGTGCCGGTGATGCTGGTGGCCGGCCTGTGCGCCATCCCCTTCCTGCCGGAGACCATCTATAACCGGATCCTCACCATCGGCAATCTGAAGGACTCCTCCACCCGGTACCGCTTTGCCATCTATGATGCGGCCCGGGACCTGATGAACGACTACTGGTACAAGGGCGTGGGACTGGGCTCCGACGTGATGAAGCAGGCCTTCCACGCCTACCCGGCCATGTTTGACGGCAGCTTCCCCATCCATACCCACAACAACTACCTTCAGATGTGGGGCGAGACGGGAATCTGGGGGTTTTTGAGCTATCTGGCCGTGCTGGCCTACACCCTCAAGACCGGCGTGAAGCAGTTCTATCAGACCATGGACAAGCGGGTGCGCCATATGCTGGCCGCCGCCCTGGGAGCTTTCTGTGGAATTTTGGTGATCGGGTTTGCCGAGTACACCTGGTTCTATCCCCGGAATATGTTTATCTACTGGTTCTTGGTGGGCGTCATCATGGCCTGCGTAAAGCTGTCCCGGATGCCCCGTCGGGAGGAAACCTGAACAGAGTGCAAGAGAGCGGGCCGTCTGCCGGAAAGCAGACGGCCCGCTCTTTGTTTATACCGGTGCGGAGGTTTCTTCGGTTTCGGCCGCCGGAGTGCTCCGAGGTGCGCCGTGCCTGCGCCGGAAGAGGAGCAGGCCGCCGGCCAGCAGAAGAAGGGCGCCCCCGCCGCAGCCGATCAGCAGTGGGAGGGAGGGCCCTGGCTTTACGGCCAGAAGGAGGGAGCCGGAGGAGGGAGCGGAACAGACCAGGTAGCTGCCGTCCACTGTGGCGTCCAGCTCGGTCAGCGCCCCGTCCTCCAGGAGAAAGACCCGGGCGGAGGGATCATCGCTGCGCAGGCGCAGCGTGACCTGGGAGGGGACCTCCGCGTCGGGGTCGGTGATGTCGTAGGCGGTGCTGTCCAGCACCTTGAGACCGGATGGGAGCAGGGCGGCGTCACAGTTCCAGTCGGCAATGCTCAGGCGGGCCGCGGGAGAAAAGCTGCCCTCGGCCAGGAGCAGGGGCTGTGTACCGCCCGAGGAGATGGTGGTGGTCCAGTTGTCATAGACCGCGTGGACGGTGGCGCTGCGGCGGAGATTGACCTGAGGGAAGTCCTCCCATGCGCCGTAGCGGCCCTCCCAGACGGGGACGTCGGGGATATCCGAGGGGTCCACACTGCCGCCGTATTCCACAGGGATGGAGTGGATCACGGTCCCGTTGGAGACAAAAGAGACCTGAAAATCCAGAAAATCGGCGGGCAGATCGGACAGCGCGGAGAAAGCCTCATAGGAGAGTCCCTCGGCCTGCCCGGCGTAGCTCATGCCGTCCACGCCCCCCAGCGCTTCCTGGAGGAAATAGTTCCCGGAGATTGTACCGTCGGCGGTCCCGGCCACAGCGCCCAGCTGCTCGCCGGAACTGTCGATGACGGTCATAGCGAGACAGCCCGAGATGTCCCGGCCCTCGCCGGCGATCCCGCCCAGGGCGTCGCCGCCCTTCAGTTCGGCCTGGGCGGCGCAGTCCCGGATGACCGAGCGGGAGAGTCCGGCGATTCCGCCGGCCTGCCCGGCGTCATCCGTCTCCACACGGCTGCGGCTGACGCACTGGAGGATGGCGCCCACCTCGCCCCGGCCCACGATGCCGCCGGCCGAGTCCTTTTTGGCGGTGATATCGCCATCGTTCCGGCAGCCCAGGACGGTGGCGGTAAGAAGGACTGTGGTATCCACCAGAATCTGCTCGTCCTCCAGATCCAGGTCCTGCTCCGGGTCTTCCCCGAGTTCCAGGGAGACCATGCCGGCGATCCCGCCCACATTGGCGTCGGCCTGGACCGCGCCGGTGTTGGTGCAGGCGCTGATCCGGCCTGGACCGGTGTCTGCACGCTCTGCGGAGATGTCCTCCACCCTCTTTTCCGGCTGGTCGGTCAAAGCGCGGATGGCGGAGCGGACCGCATCCAGCTGGGTGAGGATGGCGGTGGTCGTGGCGTGGACGTCCTGGTTGACCGAGGAGGCGCCGCTGGTCATCTCCTCCACCTGCTTGTGGATCAGGGAGAGCTGGGCGTCAATGTCGTCGGCGGCGCTCTGTCCCTTGCCGCTGGCCGTATCCCAATAGGATTTGAGGGTGTCGGAGATGAGATCGCTCTGTGTGCTCACCGTGTGGAGGGAGTCGCTGGCGGACTGCCCATAGCCAGAGGCGCTCTCCCGCAGAGCGTCGGCCGCCTCGTCCAGGGCGGAGAGAGCGGCATCCGCGTCGTCCAAGTCCTCCTGAAGGTCCTCGCTGGTGTCCTGGTAGATGCGGTTGAGCGAGGCGCTGAGGCTTTTGCTGATGGAGGCAATGTTGCTGAGAGCGGTGCGGATACCGTCCAGATGGCCCCGGATATCCACGTCCTGGATGGCGTCGGCCGCCTCCCGCAGGGCGGAGAGTTTTTCGGGCAGCGTTCCATCTCCGGTGACGATCCGGGCAACATCTTTGATAAAATTCTGGAGCTGCTCCAAATCACGGTGGAGGGCGTCCAGATTGCCGCCGATTCCCTGGTCCACCTCCTGCTGAATGCGGGAGAGGTCGGACTCCAGGGTGTCAAACCCGTCGGCAAGACCGGCATCGGCATCCTCTGCCAGGTGGCTGGCCGCGGCGCGCAGGTCAGAGAGGGCCTCATCCATGGCGCTGAGCTGCCGCTCGGCGTCGGTGCGGAAGGAATCGGTGCAGTCCAGCAGAAGGTCCAGGGACTGCCCCATGGACTGGGAAGCGGTATAGATGGTTTGGATGGCGGCGTCCGCGTCCTCCACGCCCTCGGTACCGGCGGCGTGTGTGCGATCCCGGATGGCGTCCATGGCGCCGCTGATGACCTCCACATCACCGGCGGCGTCTCCGGCAGCGTCGCTGAGCTGGTCGGAGAGAGTCTGCATCTGTCCGGAGAGGCGGGAGAGGGCCTCGTCCAGCTCCTCCATGGGGTCCGTCCCGAAGGAGAGCTCCACATGGGGTTCCAGCTGGCCGGCGATACCGCCCACGTCCTTACGGCCGCAGATGGTTCCCTCATTGCGGCAGGAAACCGCCGCCCCGTTCTGGAGTCCCACGATGCCGCCGGTGTTGTAGCCCAGATGGGGATATCCCAGGTCGGCGTAATTTTCACAGAACTGGATAACGCCGGTGGAGCGGCCGGCGATACCGCCGGTGTTGCTGGGCGCGCTGGCTTCGCCGTCCTGGTTGACGGGGCCGCGGTTCACACAGTGCTCGACGAGTCCGTCATTGTGTCCCACGATGCCGCCGGTATCAGCGGAGGCTTTTACCTCCGCCTGGCTGGTGCAGCCGCGGATCACACCGCCGGCCTCATTGATGCCGGCCAGTCCGCCCACCTGGCTCTCGCCCTCCACCTGGCCGGAGACGGTGCAGTTGACAATGGCGCCGCGGTTCTGTCCGGCCAGGATTCCAACATCGGAGCGGGAGCCCTCGGGGGAGAGCCCAGCGTCCTCCACCGTCAGATCGGAGACCACCGCGCCCGCCTCGATGCGGCGGAACAGGCCGGCCTGGGAGCCCCGCTGGGTGTGGTAGAAGTGGGTGATCTTGTGGCCGTTTCCGTGGAAAGTGCCACAGAAGACCGGAATGGAGGTAAATCCGCTGCCCGAGAGATCCAGATCGGTCTCAAGTTCCACAGTCAGCCCTTTGGAATAGGCGTCGCTCTGGCAGGACTGGGCAAAGGAAAGAAAATCGGTGATGCTGGAGATGGTGATGGTATCCCCGGCAGCGAAGGCGGGAGGGAGCAGACTCAGGCAGAGGACCAGAGAGAGCAGCGCCGCCGCGGAACGTTTAAGGATGGTCTTCATGGTCTTCCTCCTGTAAGAGATCGGGTTTTTGGTAATGGCTCTCAATGAGGGCGTCCACGCTGCCGTGGAGCACGCCCTTGAACTCGCCGTCGATGAAGCCGGAGACATGGCCCCGGACATGGCCGTCCAGGCGCATGGTGCCCTGGTTGAAGCGCTGTTTGCGGTCCCGGTTGAGGGTGATGGCGGTGCGCTCGATCAGGGTGTCGCCCAGCAGCAGGAATTGGGGCAGGACGGTCATGACCAACAGGATGGAGGTGAGGGTGCCACGGCCAAGGGCCAGCCCCACCGAGCCGATGGTGGCGTCGGTGGAGATATTGCCGATGAGGAAGCCGGCCATCGACATAACGCTGCCGGAGGTGAGCACAGTGGGGAAGCTCTGGTTCAGAGCCTGGATCACGGCCTGCCTGCGGTCCATCCGGGTCTTGAGATCCAGATAGCGGTTGGTGATGACGATGGCGTAGTCGATGGTAGCGCCCATCTGAATGGAGGAGACCACCAGATAGCTGAGGAAGAACATATTGGTCCCTGTGATAGCGGGGAAGGAGAAATTGATCCAGATCGACCCCTGGATGGTCAGCACCAGCAGAATGGGGAGTCCGGCGGACTTAAAGGTAAAGAGCAGAATGACCATGACAAAAAGGGCGGTCAGAACGCTGATTTTCAGGTTGTCGCCGGAGAAGGAGCTCGAGAGGTCGAAAGCGTTGGTGGAGTTGCCCACCAGAACCACATCGTCGCCGTAGTGGGCTTTGGCGATGGTGCGGATCTGCTCCAGAAGGGCATAGGTCTCGTCTCCCTCCTGGGGGAGATCGGCCACAAAGACCAGACGGGACCAGTGTTCGCCCCGCAGCTGCTTGAGTCCGGCGTCCAGGGTCTCCTGGAGGTCCTCCACCTGCCGGGCCTGCTCTCCGCTCAGGGAGACCACGCCCTTGTCCTTCTGCTCTAACAGGAACTCAAAGACGTCCACCAGGGGGGCCGTGTACTGGTCCACATCCTGGAAGATGGCCCCATATTCCTCGTTGGAGAGGCCGTAGGCCTGATAGAGGAGCCGGGCCAGCTCCACATCCACGCCGGCCAGCTCCGCAAACTGGCGGGGGGTGAGCTGGTCGGTCAGATAAGTACCGTCCTCCACCTCGATATTGGCAAGGCCGGTGGCCGAGGTGATGCTGGGGAGCGCCTCCACCTGGCGGAGGACCTGGCCCTCTTTCTCATAGTCGCCCCGGGGGACCAGCAGAGCGATGGTGTTGGTCTGTCCAAAGGTGTCGGCCACCTTTTCATCGGCGATGCGCCACTCGGGCTTGTTGTCAAAGTCGGTGTCAGTGTCGATAAAGACATAGTCACAGCGGTTGGAGAGGACTGCGCAGACCGCGACCACCACCAGGAAGATGGGGGGAAGCAGAAAGCGCAGCTTGACCACGCTCTGTCCCCAGAAGGTGATTTTGGGGACCAGATTCCGGTGCCGGGTGCGCTCGATGGGCTTATGGAAGAGCATCAGCAGGCCGGGCATGAGCAGGAAGACGCACAGCATACTGAATACGATGCCCTTGGCCAGGACGATGCCCATGTCAAATCCAATGCGCAGCTGCATGAGCATCAGGGCCACCAGACCGGAGATGGTGGTGAGGCTGGAGGAGGAGATCTCTATAATGGCCTTGGAGAGGGCGGTGATATCAGCCTCCCGGGCATCCAGTCCGTTGTTCCGCTCCTCCATATAGCGGTGGCAGAAGATGATGGCATAGTCAATGGCCAGGGCCAGTTGAAGCACGATGGCAATGGAGTTTGTGATAAAGGAGATGGTGCCGAAGATGAAATTGGTCCCCATATTCAAGATGGCGGCCACGATAAAAACGATGAGATAGACGGGCACCTCCATATAGCTCTTGGAGGTGAAGGTCAGCACGATCACAATGACCGCCGCGGCAATGAGCAGAATGACCGACATCTCCTTCTGGAGACTGACTGAGGTGTCCCGTCCCACCGTGGTGGAGGGATAGGCGTCATAGCCCTCCAGAAGAGTATGGATCGACTCCATGGCCGCCACGGTATCGGGGTCGGTCTCCTCCCCGTCAAAGGTGACGGAGAAAAGGGCGGAGGAGTCCTTATAGTGTTCCTCTGTGTGGTCAAAGACCACCTCGGACACCCCTTCGATCTGGGCGATACGCTGCGAGAGGGCGTCGGCCTGCTCGAAGGTGACGTTGGAGACCATGACATTTGCGGTGCCCAGGGTGACAAACTCCTCCTCCATGATGGTGAGGCCCCGGCGGGTCTCCGTGTCGGCGGGAAGGTAGGAGGTGATGTCGTTGTTGATCTGCACTTTATTAATGGAAGCGGCGCAGAAGATGCTGGCGGCCAGAAAGACCAGGTAGAGCGCCTTGCGCTTATCCACGATGAAGCGGGCAAACTTGATGAGGACGGTTTCGCTGTTTTTATTCTGAGACATAGATCAGCCTTTCTCCACACAGACGGACCGGCCGGGCAGGAAGCAGTCCAGATGGTGCACCAGGACCTCTTCCGTCACGGGCATATTGTGTTCCACCCACCAGTAGACAAGGCTCGCCATAGCGCCGGCATAGAAATGGGCTGTAATCTCAGGATTCAGATCGCCCAAAACAGCTTGAAACGAGGGCTGGGTCAGATGCTGGGCCATGCGCTGAGACAGCGTGGACTCCAGCGCCAGAGCGCCGAAGTGGTCCTGGGTGCCCAGCCCGACCTGGAACAGGCTGCGGTGCTGGCTGAGAAAGACCAGAGCGCTGTGGGCCACAGCCAGGAAAAAGTTGTGTGGAGAGAGGGAAGGAGAAGCGGCCAAGATCTCAAATTTCTGGAGGATGCTTTCTATGGCATAGCGCAGCAGCGCCTGTTTATCCTCAAAATGGGCATAGAAAGTCGTGCGGTGGACCATGGCGCGTTGGCAGATGTCCACCACGGAGAGGGAGGAGAAGGATCGCTCCTCCAGCAGTGCCACCAGAGCCTGCACCAGCAGGTGCCGGGTACGTTTTTGCCGCAGGTCCTCCTTTGGACAGCAGATTGTTTGGGTCATAGGGGTGCTCCTTGTATTATAGAGTAGTAGTTATTAGAGCCCCTCTCCAAGGGCTGTGCTACACTGTAAGGGATGCTGTGGATTGGTTGGGTTCTCCTACCACAA
>JAHAEW010000087.1 GCA_018374635.1 Clostridiales bacterium | reverse complement strand
TTTTGAGTTAAGCACAGTCCATTCGACATGATACCCCAAGTCATCCAATGCGGAGAGGATGGCCGCAAAGGTCTTCCCATGGTCATGCGATAAAAGGCCGGGAACATTTTCAAGCAGCAGATACCGTGGCCGTTTGGCTTCAGCCAGTCGGGTAATTTCAAAGAACAGAGTGCCTCGGGCGTCGGCAAATCCTTTCCTTCGGCCAGCATTAGAAAATGCCTGGCAGGGGAATCCCCCGCACAGCAGGTCGAATTGGGGCAGGTCGTCTGGGTCAATGGCTCTTGCATCTGGATAATATCGTTCCTCCTCTCGGATGTCGTGGATGGCACGGTAGCTGGCTTCAGCATACTTGTCGATCTCGCAATGGCCAACGCACTGGAACCCGCCCACACGGGTCAGTCCAGCCCGGAAACCGCCCACCCCAGCAAACATATCAAAATAACGGATCAGGTCATATCATCTCCCTCCTGAAGCGCACGCAGAAAGCCGAGGACGCTTTCATCCATGTCCCCGGCTTGCTTCGTTTGTTCGCTTTTACACTGGATATCCCGCAGTTCCTCCCGGATCAGGCCCCGGATCGCAGAGAGAAGGGCGTCCTGCTCCTGTGCTTTACAGACCATCCGGCACACCGCGCCAGTGCGTTGTCCCGCAGGGATGGCCCGCAGGATACGCCACGCCTCCCGTTGGTAAGGGGAGGACAACGAGAAAGAGAGGTTCAGCCGCCGTTTCTCAGCCATCCCGTTCGCTCCGTTCTCCCCGCGACATCTGGGCTACAAGGCGTTCATATCCCTTGGCGTTCAGACATACGTCATCCAGGATAAAAGGCCGGAAAAGGCCCTCAACGGCCCCACCGTGCCGTTTCGTCAGGGCTGCGCCGCCGCCCAGGAATACTGTGGGCATGGCCCGTACATCCAGACCGCTCTCCATGATGGCGGAAAGCAGTCTCCGTACATACTTATCCGCTTGGGCATGGATGACAGCGCGGACTCGCTCATCCATGCTGGCCGAGTCACCACGCAGAACACTCTCGATCTGAGGTGCGGTCAGGGAAAGGCCAAACAGCCGCCGCACCTGCTCTCCGATCTCATCCACACAGCGGATCATGCCCAACTCCAGGCTGCGGCAGGTGGCGGCGTTGGGGATTCGTCTGTCCAGGCGCATCAGATCCACTGTCCAGCCCCCGATATCCGCCACGATGACAGAGGGTTCGTCCAGCAGTTCCGGTTGGGTCAGAACAGCCGCATAGCCCTGGGGGAACAGAGACACATCCGAAACGGTGATGGTATAACTTTCGCCCTCATACCGAAAGGTCACCGGCCCACCAGCCCGGAGCAGATAGTCACGGAATGCTTTCTTATCCCGCCCAAAACTGGTCAGGGGCAAGCCTGCTGCCAAATGGATATCTGCCATACCGTTTGTTCCCCGAAAGCCCATCTCCATGGCGATGGCCGCAAGGGTCAGAAGGTAATAGTCCTCTGTCTGGGTTTTGTCTTTTTGGAGCGGCTGGCGGCCGCTGCCCACAACATAAAACTTTCCGCCATACTCCAACACACCTTTTCGGGTGTAGGGTTCGTGCTCATATTCCACCAATCCAGTGGGAAACGTACAGTGTGCAGTTTTCATGGCCGCATAGCCATGGTCCACGCCGATCATAATGGGTTCGCTCATCTGGTGTTACCTCGATTCTTCCTCACTTTTTCTTTTCTGGGCCGTCGCGCGGGCCGGTCGGACCTTTGCGCCGTTGGTGTGCCATGCGCCTTTGCTGATCTCCGCTATCGTGCGTCACCTCCTCGCTTTGTTTTCTTTCCTGTCTCCTTTTGAGGCGCTGTTTTCCCGATCCCCATACGCTCCAGAGCTTTGGCATAGAGCTGGCGTGCAAACGCCTGGTATTCTTCGGTGGAGGTATCCACCTCCCGCAGAATGGCCCGCTCATAGGTGGTCCCAGGCACGACCTCCCAGGAGACGGCCCCGAAATGGGCGGCGGTGAGGTAACGCAGGAGCTCATGGCCATTGGCCTCTTCAAACCGGCCACAGGCGTCCTCGTAGGGAAACTCCTCCCACAAGTTTCGGATGCCGGTGATCTCCCCAGCCGCACGGAATAGGCGGAAGCCCTCCGGGTCCAGCTGGGGGGCGGCCCGCTCATAACGCGCCCGAATGGTATCTGCGGTATCTAATACACTCACGATTCTTTCCTCCTACCCAGCATAAGATTTCCCACCAGCCGATCCAGCACATGGATACGGCGGCGCACCTTGCCGGCGGAATCATCCAGGCCGTTCATCTGGCTATGGATACGATGGCGGATAGCCTTGAGGGCCTGCTGGTCGCTGCAGCACTCCACCACGATGTACTCGCTGCCGCGAGCCAACACCTCACGGCGCCCCTCCTCATCCCGGATACTGGCCATGAGCCGCTGCCCCAGCCGTTTCCGGTAGCTGTCCTGGAGTCGCTCCACGTCTGCCTCCACGCCGTACTTTTTCAAAATGGCGGCGATCTCCCCGGAGCCGATCCGCAGATCAGCCCCCAGCTTTTCCAGGATCTCCACTTCCGCCTCCAAGGGCAGGAGCGGCTTGCCAGGAGGCCCTGCCCCATGAATTGGCTTCTGTTTACGCAATGCTCTCGTTCCCTCCTTGATCCTTCAGCATAGTCCCCAGGATATTGGCGATGGCGGTAAACACCTCCGCCAGTTCACGGGCCTCCTGCGCGCTGTCCCTGATCTCATCCTGGTTCATGCGAGTACACTCCGCCCAGATCTGCACGTTTTCCTCTGTGGGTGTCAGCAGGACCGCTTTTTCAAACGCCTTGCAAAACAGCCCCGCGATCTTGTGCCTGCGGGCTGAGTCCTCATCCCCCTGGCGGATCTCCTTTTTTGCCTTTTCCAGTTCCACCGCCAGGGCTGCGGCTTCCTCCCGCCGCTCCTCCGGTAGATCCCGCACCTGACGGGTAATATTGTAGCCCTGGTTGATGGACAGGTCCCCGCTGTCCAGGGCTTCCTTCACGGCGGGAGGAGCGTGTTCCCCGATCTGCATCACCTTGCCCATCGTACGTTCGCCAAGGCCGACAGTATCCGCCAGCTCTTTGCGGGTATCAATGGGAGAAATCGGGTTCGGCAATGTTGCCAAACCCGATTTTGCATCCTCGCTTTTCTGATCTCCGCCCCCTGCGGACATATTCCTCCTGGCCCTGGCTTCAATGTCCGGTTTCAGCTTCAGGGCGATCTTGCCCAATTCCCACTTGTCCAGGTTGCGGCGGCCCTTTTGGGTATCCAGTGCCCACTGCTTGGCCTCCAGCAGATCCACGAAGGAAAACACGGCCATTTCATAGGGAATGCCATGCTGCTGGCATAGCTTCTGGCGGTTGTGACCATCTACGATGACCATATCCTCATTGACGATGACTGGGGCATAACAGCCATTTGCCAAGAGGTCTGCTTCCAGCACAGCCAGCTGCTCCCCACTCAAAGGTGGGAGCAGCTCGGCCATCTCCGACAGCACGGTGGGCATACGCTCCTTGCTGCTGTATCGGATGCCGGTGTTGCGCATCAGGCGGCCTCCGCTTCGGTCTGAATACCTTCCTCCGCCTTCCGGGGAGAGAGGAACTCCACCTCCGTGGCTTTGATCAGGAAACCGGGCTGGCGGTCAGGGTCATCCGCAAAGGAGATGGTCTCGAAGTCGCCTGCAGCAGCCAGCTTGCAGCCCTTCCAGGCAAACTCTGCACAGCGTTCCGCCAGAGGGCCACGGACCTTGATGGAGATAAAGTCAGTGAGCCGGTTGCCGTCCCGATCCCGGTAACGGCGGTCCGAAGCAATGCGCAGGATGGCGTAGGGCTTTCCGGTAGTCTCGCTCACCTTCAGCTCCACGTCGTTGGTCAGGTTTCCGATGGCAGTGATCTTCAGCATAGTTCATTTCTCCTTTTCATGTTGGTGATAAATATCGTGGATGAATGTTGCAAAAATATCGTGGACCTGCCCCAGAGAGCAGGTCCACGATGTATAAATCAATAGCCGGTACGGGGCAGAGGAATGGGTTTTCCATACACCTTCGTCACCCACCGGCTGATGGCCTGGACCCAGGTCCCGTTGTACACGCCGCCTACATCCGCGATGTTGACGAAGCTGGAACCTGCATTCAAATTGGAAACTGTGGTACAGTTCAGATAGGGCTTCCCCACCTGGGCAAAGCCTGCGGGAACCTGACCGAACACAAACATGATCTCGGTCACACGTTCATTGCCGGCAAGACCAAGAGCAGCCGCAGAGGCGTCCAGCGTGTAGCTTTTGCTGGTAGAGAGATTGTCTGCCAAAGTGCGGTGCTCTCCGCCATTCACCCGGTAGGTGATCTTATAGGTACTGGGGAAGTTCCAGGTCCCGGTCACTACCGTGCTCAATCTTACCTGAGCGGGCAGGGTGTCCCGGAAATAGAAACTGTCCAGACGGACGTTTGAGGTATTAGAAATACCGGAGAAGGTGTAGCGGACCGGCTGGCCGCTCATTGCTTCCTTGGGGCCTGTCTTGGTGATGGACACACCAGTGGTCAGGCTCTTGTTGGTCACTTCAAAGCGCACGATCTGGCCCTCATGCTCCAGGTAGGCGGTCAGTTCCTGCTCATTCACGCCGTAGTTGGATGGAGCCTTGACTTCCCGAATGGTATAGCGCGACAAGGGAAGCTGCTTGGAAACCGCGAGGCCCCGGCCATCGCTCCGAATGGTGTCCACCAGATTTCCCGCCTTGTCATAAATTTCAAAGACAGCCCCCTCCAACAACGTCCCGGCGGGCAGACCGGTGGTGGGGTTGTAGTCGGCGGACTTCTTCACGATCTGGATCTGCCCTGTGATAGGGGTGTTCTTCCAGGTCACTTTTGTGGTTTCACCCGCCTTGACATAGACAGTGCGCTCCTGGGTGTCCGGGATATAGCCCTCGTTCTCCAGTTCGCGGAGATAGTAGCGGCCACTCTCCGTCAGGTCCTCAAACCAGGTATAGCCCCGGTCATCGGTGGTCTGCTGGTCAATGGGGTTGTGTCCGCTGTCATAAAGGATGAAGGACACGCCGGGGATGCCCTTGCCGTCGGCGGTGGAAATTTTATGGAGCAGGATGCCGGAGAGGGGCGCGTTGGTCACGGTGAGCGGAGGGCAGCTCCCATTTTTTACAGTGAAATAGTGGGGCGTGTTGTCCAGTTTGAAGCCCTCGGCACTCTCCGTTTCCACCGCATAATAGCTGTCATCCTCCAGGGTCACAAAGACGCTGCCGGTTTTTCCGGTGGTCACGGTGTCCATCAGAGCGTCATCACTGACCCGCCGGATCTCGAAGGTGGTGTTGGGGATACGCTTGGTTTTGTCGGCAGAACTGACCTTGATAATCTCCACGCCGCCCACAGCGTTGTTGTAAAAACGGAGGGTCTGCGTATCATTGGGGTTGATGGTGACGGTCTGGCTCTGGCTGTCCGGGTCGATGGTATATCCAGACACGCTCTCCAGTTCCGTTGCGATGACGGTGCCGGTTACCCCGGACAGGGTGATCTTGCCTGTGGAGTCAGAATAGTAGATGCCCTTGCTGGACAGGGTGCCGCCCCCGTCATCCACATAGCGGCCATCCGCGTATTTGATCTCGAACTTGACGCCCTCCAGCGGGACGGTCTTGGTCCCGTTCCGGCCCCACTTTTCGATCACCAGATTGCCCAGGGGCTTATTCCGAAATTCCAGAGTGACGGTCTGGCCCGCCTTGACCTGGACGGTCTGGGGGACATCATCCAACAGGTATCCGGGTTTGGCCCTGGTTTCCTTGACCACCAGCGAGGTGCCAGGGTCCACATTTTCCACCAGGAAGGAACCGGAGGAATCCGTCACGAACGTGCCATTGGCATCGCCCACCACGGCTCCGTCCGAGGTGGTCACGAGGAACTCCACCCCGGAAAGAGGGAGTTTCTTATCATCGTCCGACACCTTCTTGACCAGGACAGCCCCCTTGGGGCTGTTGCCAAAGTGGACCTGCACGACTTCCTGCTCCTGCCCAGAGAGGTAGACGGTCTGGGGCGGTGTGTCGATAACATGGGAGCCGTCGCTGGAGAGCTCCTCAATGATATAAGTGCCTGCTTTGCAATTCGTAACGGTAAAGGACCCGTTGACCGAAGTGCGGTAGGTCCCGATGACGGTGCCGCCGGTGCCGCTGGTATTACCAGAGAGATAGCGCACCTGGAACACAGCGCCCTCAATGGCTGCCCCGGTCTTACTGTCATACTTCCACACACAGAGGGCCGAAAGAGGGGTATTTTCAAAGAGGAAGGTATGGCCCTTGCCAGCGGGGATAAACGCCTCCTGGGTGTCGCTGTCCTTGATGGAGAATCCAGCGGGCGGGGCCAACTCCTTTACTCGGAACCAGCCGTCCCGCAGACCATTGGCCGGGCCGGTCAGCTCGATGCGGCCATTTTCGTCCGTTGTGAATACGCCCAGGTCGTTGAGTTCGCCGGTTTCCGTATCATTGCTGGCGTACCACACCTGAAAACGAACATTGGGGAGACGGTCATGGGTGATGCTGTTCTCCTTGATGATCTCAATGGTGGGCGACTTATGGTTTTCAAAATACACATCCCGGTTTCGGTTGGGATAGAGGGTGACAAGCTGGCTGGGCGCATCCAGAAGATACGGGGACGGCACCGATTTTTCGATCACCTCATAGACGCCGGGCAGGAGATTGGGGACGGTGGCGGAGCCGTCCGCCCCGGTGGTCACTTCGGCAACGGAATGTCCGTCTGCCCCTTTTACCAGAAATACAGTGCCCTTGATCGGTGCGCTGTTGTCTGCGTCATGCTTCCAAATGGTGAGGTTTGGCCGTTTATTGTTTTGCAGGCAGATGGTGGCGTCCTTGCCGGGGAACAGCTGCACATGGTACTCGGTGGGGTCCAGCAGGTGGTCCGCCACCGTGGAGGTTTCCTTTAGGGAGTACACCCCCGGCTCCAGACCCTCCCAGACGATGGAGCCATCCGGCCCGGTGGTGCGGTCCAGATACCGGGAGCCGTCCTCGATTTTGGCGAGGCGATAGGTGACGCCGCCCAGGGGCTTGCTGTCCGAACTTTCCTTATACAGATGGAGACTGGGCAGCTTGCTGTTGGTGAACACGAACTGCGCCTGTTCATTCCCATCCAAATGGATGATGCGCTGGGCGTCGTCGATCACATAGCCCGGACAATCCAGTTCCGTTACTACCAGCGCGCCCACAGGGAGCTTGGAGAGGTCGATGGTCCCGTCCTCCAGAGTGGTGTATTCCACTGGGCCAAAGCTGCCGTCCACCGCCTCAAAGCGGAAGCGGGCGTTGGGGATGGGCTTGGAAAGGTCCGAACTGTCTACCTTGATGAGATGGATTCCGGGCAGACGGTCATTGAAGAAAACCAGCTTTTTGATGCCGTCTCCGGCCTTCAGCTCCACCTCCTGGGGCGTGGTGTCCAGCACATGGCCGTCGCCGCCTGTGTCCCGTTCCTCTGCCCGGTAAGTGCCGGGCTTGCAGTCAGTGAGCAGGATCTCCCCAAATTCATCGGTCTGGAAGATACCCAGGCTCTCGGCGTCCCGGAAGATCTCAAAGGAGACATCGGGCATCGCCTTCATGGTGCCGCGCTCATACTTGATGATCCGCAGGCCGGGCAATTCCTTGTTGAGGATGGTCACATCGCTGGTCTTGCCTGCCACCACAGAGACGGTCTGGACAGTATCGGTATCCGCGATCCATCCGGAGATACCAGCCACCTCACGGACTTCCCAGCCACCGGGCTTCAAGTGGTCGAACACGGCCATGCCGCCGATCTTGGTCTTGGCAGTCTGGACCTCACCGCTTTCAATGTGCTTGATCTGCACCGTGACACCATTAAGCGCGTCCCCGGTGTCACTCACCTTCTGGACCCGGATGGAACCATAGGGCGCGTTCCAGAAGGTCAGGGTGGCAACCTTGTCGTACTCCACATCGGTGTGCTGGGTGCGCTCCTCCGGCAGAAGGTGATATTGGGGCGGGATCTCCTCGGTGACGGTGTAATGGCCCTCCAGTGTCAGAGGAATGATGACTGTCCCGTCCGGGCCGGTGGAGAAGGAGCCCACCTTGCGGCCCTCCGGGTCATAGACGGAAAACACAGCGCCCTCCAAGGGGATCTTGGTGCCCTCCTCCAGCTTCACGATCTTCAGCGCAGTCTCCTTCGGGTCAGGCTCACCGCCGCCCGTGTAGCTGCTCACTGCTGCCAGTTCCATGTGCCGGGAATTGTCCAGGTCGCAGATATAATTCTGCAAACTGCCGTACTTGTCCTTTTCCTGGCAGACTGCGTACATGGCGGCATACTGGGCAACATCCGCCGTCAGGGAGAGCTGGACGCTGCCGCTCTCGCCCTCGATGCTGTTTGCGGGGTACAGCACCTTGAATTTCCCGCCGTAGCCGTCCCCGGTCCACTTCGTAGTGACGGCGGTAATGTCCTGATTGTTCTCATCCACGATGCGGGTCCCCTGGGGCACCGAACCGGGATCTGCAAAGGATACAGCTACATCGTAGTCATACACCCATGTTTCGCTCCAGATGGTGAATACCTGCTGCTTGTACTGCTTGCCGTCCACAGTGACAGAGTAGGCCACAGACTTATCCGGGGTGGCCGTCATCCGGGGTTCCAGCATATAATTGTAGGTGGTGCCCCGCTTGTAAATATCCTTGGCCGCCGCCAGGATGCGGTTGCCGATGTCCAGTTCAGAGCCAGTTAAGCCGGGGGCTACCTTCAAATTTGCGATGTTCCAGTTGGGGAGCAGATAGCACCAGAGAGCCATTTTGGTAGCGTAGTAGGCTTGGTATTTGTTATCCAGCTTCAATTCCCCCAAACTGCGGTGGGGGTAGCCGTTGGAGATGATGCCCACCACCTTGGGGTCGCTGGACCGCTCATTGGCGAGATACTTGATGCTCTCACCCACGCCCACGGTCTGCGGGACGCCCTTGATATTGGGGTTGACGCAGTAGGCTGGGACCTCTTTTTTCTGCCCCTTAGCGTCCACATAGTTGAAATAGGTATAGTCCTGGGTCCTGATCCGGCCATTGATGGTCAGGTAGGACAGCTCGTAGCCGCCGTTATAAATGTCCACCTCGCCCAGTGCTTCTTCCTCCGTGTTGGCGGCAAGGGCAGCGGTGGGCAGGATACCCAGGAGTGTGACAAAGACCAAGAACAGCGACAATAGACGTTTTTTCATTTCGGCCAAATTCCTCCTTAAACGAAAAATAGCGCCCCTCTGACGCATAATGCGTCAGAGGGGCGCCGGTAGGGGGCGATTGTTATTCGCAAAGTTTGTAAGTATACCAGATAATCCAAAGTTCCATCCAGCAGGATAGCCATATCTCCTCCGGTAATGGTCCTATCTGCAACGGATTTTTAATGGTTGATCGATCCTTGAGTACCTTGTAGCCAATAGCCGGTGTCGATCGAATTTGGTGTAAAATGTATCCTACGGGGGATGTAGTTCCTTCCTCTAAATCGCTTCAAACGCTCTCCAGAACTTGGAGTACTTTCCCAAAATCCTCCTGCACCGTTTCATTGGCGTTCACTCGATCATCCCAAACAAGGCGTTCCTCACTGATCTGGCAAATGTACTGTCCATTGCGTTCAACATCCCAAAAACCAAATTTTGATGATATAGATAGGGAAAAGCCCTGTTGCTGGAGTAGCTCCATGATTTGCGCAAAGCGATTGTTGAATACCCGTTCCATAGTGTCCACCTCCGTAAAATGTTGCCCTATCATACCATAAAAGATCAGAAAAATTCAAGATAGCCCAGAGCTCATGCTGCCACTGCGGTAACACACCAGCGGTAATTTCTCTGGTTCCGGACACAGGTGTACAGGGTCAGCCGGTCATCGCTGGTAGCTGCGGTACCGCTGGTATCCGTCTCCAGCACTTTTTCTACCGATATGACCTTATAAGTCCGGGTCCCCAGCTTCGTTTTCCAGGTGACGGAGTCCCCCGGCTCCAGCGTATGCAGCTCTCCGAAGTCATCCCGGACGCCACGGTTGTGGCCTGCGATACACACATTTCCAGCCCAGATGCTGGTATCCGGGAAGTGACCGGCACCTTTACTGAGGGTACTGCTGTCCGTCCCTTGATATACCTTTGTGGACAGGTCGATGGCGGAGATTTTGAGCGTTCCCAGATATCCACCGGAGTAGTAGAGGTCGTCGGTCACATCCGTCCAACCCGTGGCAGCTGATCCGGCCCCACTGTTTCCACCGGGACTGCCCCCTACGGTTGGATAGGTCACGCCTCCCGTTTGGGTGACCAGCCCTCCGCCTGTCAGCGCACCGGGAATGAGATTGGGTGTCAGGGGAGTTCCTGTGCCGGGAAGATAGCTGGTGGGGCTCCCGAAGGTGGGCGGGATCAGGGCGGTGTTCTTGCTCCGATCCACATTGGGGTTTTCCCACTCATAGATGGTGTCATCCGAGGTGGGCCTGCCAAACAAATAATCGTCCGGGGCGTTCATGGTGTATTCCAGTGCACTGGCCTGCCCTACGCAGAGGGTGCAGAGCATGGCAGCCAGCAGAAGTGCGCACAGTTTCAAGCGGTCATCTCCTCTCCTTGATCTTCTTGAAGGCGGCCACCCCGCCCACCGCCAGAGCGAGGATCACGCCGCCGGCCAGCAGGGGCCGTTTCAGCGCGGACAGGTCCACGCCCTGGGACGGGGTCTCCGCTCCGGGAGCCCCCTCCGCCATCGGCGCCTCCTCCGGGGCCTCGGTGCTACCGAAGATGGCGGTGTAGGTCACCATGTCACAGCCGGTCTTGGCCACCTCGCCGGTGTAGTTGGCCGTCACGCTGTAGCCGGTGGCATATCGGCTGGTGCTGGTGCCAGTGTAGCTGGCGGTGGCGGTGTAGCGGGTCACGGTGCCGCCCGCACCGTCTGAATACTGTGCCTCGCTCCACTGGACATCAGCCAGGGTGAGGGTCTTGCCCTTGTCCTCAATGCTCTTGGGAACGAGGGATACATCTGCGTCCGAGAGGTTGGGGTAGCTACGGGTGGCGGAGAGGTTGTTGGTCTTGGTGGCGTAGCCGTCCGTCTTGACCTGGACGCTGGTGTGGTCCAGGTGCAGGGTGCCGGCGTAGCCCTCCGCCGTGGTGACCTCCATCTCTGCCTCCAGCGCCTGGAGGACCTGGGCCATGTCGTTGGTCTTGCTGGGCCGGGTGACCGTCTCGGTGTAGGGCTGGGTATCCACGCCCACCTCATTTTTTCGGGTCATGTCCAGCAAAGTGAACCATAGGCCGTCCCGTTCAAAGTCCTTGGTGGGGATGAGACTGGGGTCATCCGAAAGGGAGAGCTGATAGACCTTGTTGATCCGAGGTTCCTCCAGTTCCCCGCAGGTATACTCATCCACAGAGATGGGGTAGTAGCTGGCGTCTTGGCGCGGGGGCTCCTCCGCAGCCATGGCAGGGATGCTCCCGACCATGATAACGGCCAGGGCGCACAGTGTGGTTACAATGCGTTTCATTGTCTTTCCTCCGTTTTTGTAATGTTCAGCCTGGATCATGGGTCATCTTTCGCCGTTTTTCCGCCTCCTCTCCTCGCCGCCCCGCCGAAGCAGGTACTCGTTCCAGTCCTTGCCCTGGGCGGGTATTTGAATGGACACGGCATAGCCCTCCTGGGTGTACTCGTCCAGGAACTTCTCCGCTGCCTCCCGTCCAGGCCCATCCGCGTCCAGACACAGGACGATCTGCTTCAGGTGGGGATTTTCCCGCAGGTAGTTGTCCAGCGGCCCCCGGTACAACCCGCACAGGGCAACGGCGTTGCTCCGCATCTGCCGGTGCAGGGTGCAGAAGCTCATCAGGTCAATGGGAGCCTCGAAAACTGCTACATGATCCAGGCCAGGGTCGCAGGGCAGGCGGAAGGCGATGTCCTTATTGCTACCAGTAACATCTCCTTTGAACCCAGGGCCGTTCCGGTCATAGGTGCCGCGCTTGTTGGCGAACACCGGCTGGCCCCCTCCATCCCGGCCCACAAACACGCAGTTGTGGTGGTCGGCATCCTCATACAGTAGTCCAGCTTGGATGAAGCCCCGGATGACCTGGGGGGCGATTCCACGTTTCCGAAGGTAGGCGAAAACGTGCCGCTGGTCTGGAGCTGCACTGGGCAGGGCAAAGGCGGGCCGTTCCTTTTTTGCTGGGGACGGCTGGTGCGGGACGGGGGAGGCCCTCGCGCGGTGACCGTTGAACTCCAGCAGGTAGCTGACCGCCTCTCGGAAGTCCTTGCCGTAGAATTCCTGCAGAAAGGTGATGGCATCCCCACCCGTCTGGTTGGAATACCGTCTCCAGGTCCGGCGCTCTTTGATTCGAAGGCTGTCCATCTCTCTGGTGGTGTAGTAGCTGCCCACCCGCCGCACCTGATACCCCAAGTGGGTAAGCAGATCAGGCAGATCCGTCCCCTTGACGATCTCCATCTCTGTGTCTGTGAAGCGGAACCGCTCTTGCTTCTTTGTCATGATGTTTCACCTCCTTTCCGGGTCAAAAAGCGAAAAAGCCCCCCAGGACACCCCGGTTCTCCGGGATGCCCTGGGGGCCTTTCTCGTCATGATGACGTTGTTCGTTTATTCCGCCGTTTCTGTGATCCCGTCCTCATCGGACTGGCAGGTGTCCTCGGTGTCCTCTTGGGGCTGGTAGGTGTCCTCGCCGTCCTCCTGGGGCTGCTGGGCGTTCTCGCCGTCCTCTTGGGGCTGGTAGGCGTCCTCACCGTCCCCCTGGGGCTGCTGGGTGTCCTCGGTATCCTCCTGGGGCTGGCAGGTGTTCTCGGCGGCGGTCAGGGCCTCCTCGATGAGACCTAGGACGAAC
>JAHAEW010000086.1 GCA_018374635.1 Clostridiales bacterium | reverse complement strand
AGGATGTGGACGCACCCACGTGCCCGGAGGACAGCTTCAAGCGCGTCCGTGGTCTCCGGCGTGTCCTTACTGCACAGCAGGACTACCACCGTGCCGTCCTCCTTCACACCTGTGTATGTCCAGCCGTTGCGCCCGCCGTCCTTGTCAGTGTACCGGCGGCCGCCGATGTCCACCGGCGGACAGCCTATGGCGTAGTCGTAGACGGCCTGGTCCTCGGTGCCAACCGTGAGATGGCCCGCCTCGTCGATCAAGACGCCGTACTCGTGGTATTTGGGTTTGAGTCCCCAGGTTCCTCCGATCATGATTGCGCTCTGGTGGGAGTAGTTTGCCAGGGAAAAATAGGCCAGATTCACAATGCCCACGCAGTCCGGCCCCTGCTCCGCCTGGATCTGCTTCCAGGTCAGCCGCTTCACGTTGTCGTAAAGCCGGAAGTGGTATTTGTCCTGCGGGTACTCCGCAATTTTATAGCTCATACCACCACCTCCCACTGCCACATACCGGGAGTATCCGGCGGCCAGACGCAGGGGGTCATACTGCCGCCCACGGCTACCCGGTATACCTTGCCTTTGTAGCTGTAATGCTTGCCTGCAATGCAGTCCATCCCCATCACCCACTGGATAGGGTCCTCTGCGGTCCCGGTGTGCTGAGGGTCAATAGGCCGGTAGACGGCCAGCATCCCCTCCCCGTGTGGCGGCTGGCTCTCCAGAGGCGTAACTGCCTGCACCACCCGGTAGAGCTGTCCGCTGTCGCTGAGCACGCGGCCTGCCAGCAGCTCCTCCCCCGCCTCCAGTGCCGCCACCCATGTGGGGAAGAGGTCCGGCATGTCCAGTGCGTAAGTATCTGCAATCTCAGTGGACGTCGAGGCGAAGGCCCGCATGGCGGCGGCATACTGCGTGGTCAAGTCCGGATCCGGCTGGGGGCGTTCCGGGGCCGGGTGCTCCGCCTCCCAAGCGGCGATCTCCTCCGCGCTTGCAGCCTCGACCCATGCAGAGGCGGCCTTGTCCCGCTTGGGAGCCACAAACCCATCAGCGCCTGCGTAGGGCCGCATGACGGGCGGGGCCGTATCCACCAGGGATTCGCCCTCCAGCAGTTCATAATACTGGACCTGTTCCTCCTGCTGGTGCTCCTCATTTTCTACGAAAAGCACCAGCACAAATGTTTTATACAAATTTTGTGCGTCAATGACGCATGAGTGCTTATAATCCATAGATTTATCACTCCTTTTTTTCTGCTTGTCCGCCTTAGTCGGCTGTACCGGCTGTATTGTGGGTAGGTGATGATGGGGTGATCTATGCTAGTGCTGCGCAGGAAGTGCCAGCGTCCAGCGACCCGAACTCGGCCAACTGGCCCGGCTTCGCTGGGGCAATGGTGTTTTGTGCAAACTAATCCGCCGCCACAAAATCCACCGCAAAAGCCACACTTGTGGCGGATGTCTGTCCATATGCACGCACAATGCCATCCGTTGTGATAACTACGGTTCCACCAGTCCATGCCCCGTCCACCGAGTATACTGCCGGACGCTCTACGGTTTTTATGGGTCTAACCCCAGATGGCAGTGTGGCAATCGCTGTACCGACTTCGATAGTTCCAGATGCAGCGCCACCGAAAGACACCTCACCAAACTGATTTTTTCGGTAGGTACAGGGATTGACCGCAGATAGTCCTTCTGCCAGGGGAATATCGAACTCCTGCGGAGATGTGGCGGTGGCAATTCGTGCCCAATTAGACCAGTTGAGACCATTCCAATTACGTTCGTATGCTTGCGGGATATATCCCTCTGATACCATAATCGATAAGTGCTGTGTACACCCGACCTGACCATCCTTCGAATTTGCATTTACGGTTAGTAGACCCCAACTTTCTGGTCTAACATCTGGAGGAACATTCTTACTTGTTCCATGGATTGCGGTAGTGCCTATCTGTTTTAAGTCGTTTAGATCTGCATCCGACTCCGCGATACCAAGCCAGATTAGATCCTGCTTATTCGACAAGGCTGCTCTAATATCTGTGTGTGATCTATCGTCCTTGTCGTGCGCTGACACAGCTTTCTCTGCGGCCCCAGCATCTTCCTTCCCGGTGCTCAGGTCATGGAGTGCCGCGTCGATGGCGTCCGCATTGTAGTTGAGATCCTCAACGTTTACATAGTCGTTTGCCTCTGGCTTTCTCAGTCCGTAGTTGGTGGTATTGGTCATCCGATCTCCCCCTCTCTTAGATCCTTCCAGCGGAACGGGGCCACCTGCCCCCAGGTCTTGGCCTTGGCCTGTGCCCAGGTCCGGTACAGATACTCGTACACAAACCGCAGGTGTGCCGGCTTGATCTCGTTGATGGCGGCGGTCAGGTCCCCGATGTTGGGCGGCACGCCCAGGACCGAGACAAACTTCACCGCGAAGTAATACTCCCCGCTGTGTTCCACCACCTCCACCGCGCCGTTGACGAAGGAGGCGGCCACCGCCCGGATGAGCTCCGCCGCGGGGGTCCCCTGCCCCCGGAGCTTGGAGACGATCCTCGTCCGGCGGAACTCCGTGTCCTTGTCCACCTCCACCGGGATGCCGTAGGCCGTCTCCCACAGCTCCAGCCCCCAGCCGCCGGCCGTCTGGGGCCAGAGCTGTTCCAGGGTGAGGTCCACGTCGGCGGCCGCCCGGCGGGCCGCCTCCCCCAGCACCCGCTGGAGCTCGGCAAAGGGGATGCTCCTGTAAAACTCCGGCAGCTGGAGCATCAGATCATAGCGGTCCATCAGGCGGTCACCTCCACGGTCCCGGGCGTGGGGACCTCGTCCGGCTGCACCGTCACGTCGGCCGCGGCGCCGTTCACCGTCAGGCTGGTGGCGTTCTCCACTCCGTCGATGGTGAGGAGGAGGGCCAGGACGCGGTTGTAGATCACCGTGTAGGCCCGGTCCTCTTCCGGGCCGTAGTAGATGGTCCCGTATTTCTCGGCCACCAGGGAGGCCAGATACTCCTTCAGGCGGGTCTCCAGCTCGGCCTTCACCGTCTCCGCCGTGGTGGCGGAGGACAGGACCACCACCGCGTTCACGGAGATCTCCCGCTCCCCGGGCGCCGCCGCCGTGACGGCCGCTCCCACCGGACGCCGGGCGTCCAGGGCATCCTGCACCGCCTCCACGATCCCGGACGAGGCCGGGGCATAGGTGCTGTCCACCACGGTCACGCCCACGGTCCCCGGGCCGCCGGCGAGCTCCACCACCTTGGCGTCGCCCACGCCGGCCACCTCCAGGGCCCACGCCCGGTACTGCCAGCCGTTGGCCCCGTTGATGGGCTTTTGCCGCCGCTCCCGGATGCGCTGGCAGAGGGCCGCGTCGCTCTCGGTGTCCGTGCCGCCGGACGCCTCCCCGTTGGTGTAGGACGCCAGGCCCGGGAGGTTCACGTACATGCTCACAACGGCCCCCGCCCCGATGTTGTAGGCGGCCCCCGCCTGAGCGGCCTCCAGCGTCCCCTGGGCCGTCCCGCCCTCCGGGATGGAGACCGCCTCCACCAGGACAAATTCCAGCCCGGTGGCCGTGAGGAAGCTGGTCTCCGCCGGGACCAGGGCTCCGGGGTCGCCGGTCAGGGTAATGGCGCACCGGGCTTTCGTGCCCGGGCGGCGGGTGATGCCGAAGTAGGTCTCTCCCACCAGGTCGATATACCCACCGGAGGTCTCGTCGATGAAGAGCATGGAGACCACCGCGGGCAGGGCCTTGTAGAGCTCGCTGATCTCCCCGGCCACCGGGCCGATGGTGGCGTCGGCATAGCTCCCCTCCAGGGCCGAGAGCCCCGTGTCCGGCTGGATGAGGGCCAAAATTTCCCTCTTGATGTTTTCCTGGGTGCGGTCCTCAAACATGGAACCCCTCCTTTCCGTAGACGGTGGTGAATGTGACGCTCAAATGGAGGGCGTCTCCCTCAAACGCCACGTCCTCCACCTGGCAGTCCGTGATATAGGGCGAGACCAGCAGGGCGTCCCGCACATACCGGGCGGCCTCGCTGCGCTTGGTGTCGGCCTGGTAGGGCTGTCCCACCAAACTCTCCAGCTCGCAGCCGTAGTCCCAGGAGAAGCACGGATACCGGTACCGGGCGGCGGCCACGGCCCGCCAGGCCCAGCTCTTGACCGCCTCCAGGCCGGAGACGATCACCGGACTGCCGCTCTCCCACCGGGGGGTCCCGGCGGCGTAGTCCATGGCCACGTCGGTGTAGCGGGGCAGCTCCCCGGCGGCGCTCCCCTGTGGGATGGCGTACATGGGGAAAAGACTCATACCCGCACCACCCTTGCGATGAGATAGTAGGCCTGTCCGTCTCCGCTCAGGAGGACCACCCGGTCCCCCCGCCGCAGGAGCTCCGGCAGGCCGTTGTCCTGGGTCCACTTGTAGTCCAGCCCGGCCGAGACGTACAGGTCCCCGGCGGTCAGGTCAATTCCGCCGCAGTTCACCCGCAGTTTCCCGTTCCCCGCCTCCCGCACCTCTCCCAGGAAGAAGGGGGAGGACGGGGCCGACTGTCCGGCGGCCCGGCCCATGGACTTGGCAATGCGGGCCGCGTTTTCCTCAAAGGTTTTCACTTGATCTCACTCCCCGCGCTGGTCTCGTCCAGCAGATTGCGGAAGTTCAGGGTCAGCTTGCAGAAGTACTGCCCGTTCTTCCAGGTGTGGGCGTCCGCGTCGATCCAGAAGAGGCCGCTCACCCCGCTTCCGGTGTCCCGGAGGCGCACGGCCTCCCCGGCAATGAGCCGGGGGTCTCCCAGGGTCTCCACCGTGAGCTTCTGGGTGAGGCCGTGGTCCTCCAGCCAGGCCCTGGCCTCCGCCCCGGCGTCCGCTCCGTCCCGCTGGGTGACGACGTGCTCCAGACGGCCGTTGAGCGCCACGGAGGGAGCGTCCTCCACCCGCCGGACCAGCGCGCCGCTCTCCGTGCGGATGGCCACGCTGTTCTGCAAATTCGTGACGTCCCAGGTGTTGGTCACGCGCATGGTGGCGGCAATGGTGAGAGCGGCCGACGTGGGCCGCTCCACGATCTCCAGCCGCCCGTCCCCGGTGAAGCGGATGAGGTACCGCCTGCCGGTGCGCTCCCCCGCCAGGGCGTACAGGGTCTTGAGGATCTTGTCCAGCGCCACACCCGGGAACTTCCGGGCCACACTCACCCCGGTCCTGGCGATCCCCGCCGTTGGGATGCCGTAGTCCCGGGCCAGGGCGGCGGCCGCCGACTCGGGGGTCACAGGGGGGAACTTGTACCACCCCTCGTTTCCCACCAGGAACCGCCCCCGGTCCAGGGAGGACAGGTCCACCAAGGAATCCTGGCTCCCGGTGGTAGCCGAGAGGAGCGGCCCCGTGTACCGGGCCGCTCCATCCCACCGCAGGCTCAGGACGGCCCCCTCCTCCAGGGGTGGGGGCGTCACGCTGCCGTCCCGTGGGACGGCCAGGGTGACGGAGAGCTCCCGGGCTACTTGGTCCACATTGCCGCTCCAGTTCATGGTCTGGACCAGCTGGGCGATGTCCCGGGTGGAACCTCCCCCCGGGGATGTGAGCAGCAGCTCGTACTTCACGCTTGCTTCCTCCTTTGTGTCCGGCTCGGACGCCTCACAGACTCAGCTTCCAGGTCCCGGTGGCCGCGTCGTAGGTGCTCCGGGTGGCGTTGGCCGTGGCCACGCTGGTGCTGGCCGGCATAGGGGACGGCAGGTCCCCCGCCGCCGGGATGGTGAGCACCTGCCCCGGGTAGATGAGGTTGGGGTTTTTCACGGTGGCACTGTTGGCCGCCGCGATCCTGGTGTATTGGCTCCCGTCCCCATAGAACTTTTTGGCGACCCCCCACAGGGTGTCCCCCTTGGCCACGGTATAGGTCCGCTGCTGGGCCGCACCCGTGGAGCTGCTGCGGCTGGTCTCGGCTCCTCCGGAGGCGGAGAGTACCGGCACCTGTGGCTTGCGGTACTGCCTGAGGTTGATGGTCACGTAGAGGTCATTGGTGCCGTCCCGCTCCCCGTAGGGGGTGGTCTCGATGAGCACCAGGGCGTTGGTGGGGGTGCCGGAGACCAAAAAGCGCACCGGCGTGCCCGCGTCGCTCCACCGCTCCAGCTGCTCCAGGTAGATGTACGGGTTGGGCACCGTGCCGGGATTGCAGAAGGAATAGAGCCGGGCCGGGAGGAGCGCCTCCAGGGTGCAGCTCCCCATTAGGGTGGTCCCGGGGAGGTTTACTTCCCCGATCTGGTCCAGCTGGATGGTCTCCACCCGGTTGCCCCGGTCCCAGGTGTAGGAGGACGGCGTCACCGGGAGGATGAGCTCCCGCCCGGCCGCCTCGTCCAAAAATGAAAGGATGCGTCTCATGACAACACCCCCGCCGCCAGCTTGCGCTCAATGGCGTCGGCCAGGCGCTGGGCCATCTCCTCCGCCGTCACACCCGCGCCGAAGGTGTTGCCGGTAATGGTGATCCGGATGGGCGTCCGGGCCCCCTCCGACCGGGCCTCCTGGGCCGTCTGGACCCGCTCGTCCTGGTGGAGGTAGTAGAGCCCGTCCCGGGGAACACGAGAGAGACCGAAGGCGGCCTTTCTCCAGTATCCTTCCTCATCCCGGTACCACCCAAGCTCTTCGGGTGTCTTTTCCTCAAATACCCCGGCATGAAATGCCTTCTTCCGTCCTTTGCTCAGTTCCGTCTCGATCTCGAACCGGTTCTTCCAGCCATCAAAAGCCGTTGTGAGATTGCGCATTGCTTCGATCGTATCCAGTTCCGTTTCGTGGGTAATCCGGTACTGCTCGCTGCTCTCATAGGCCAATTTCCCGAATGCTTCCGCCTGTTCATAAAGGCTCTCTCTGGTAAGCCCCGCTTCCATGCTTCCGTTTTCGTATGCGATGGTCGCCTCTTCATATCGGCGGCTCATATCTTCCAGAGCCGCCTTCTGTTCCTCGGTGAAAATACCACTTGTTTCCTCTCCCAAAAGAACTGCGGACAGCGCCTCTCTTCTGTATTTCTCAGAAAGGTTTTCCATAAAGGCTTCATTTTTCGCACCGATCGACTCCACTTCTTTTATGGCGTCACCGAGGGGACCGTCATACGCTGTGATCTCCTCTTGCATACCGTAGGACCGGACCGCGTTATACCCCCGGCCGCTCGCCGCGTTGATCTCGGTCATGGCGTCCTGGAGGGTGGAGGTGAGGCCGGAAAAGGTCTCGCTCATCAGGTCCATGGCCCCGCTGTACGCGCTCTCCATCCCCTGCTGGATGATGGCCGCAGCCTTCTGGCCGTTGATCTCACCCTTTGAGATCATCTTATAGATGTCACCCTGGCTCTTGCCCATAGCGTCAGAGAGCATGCCGATCACATCCACGCCCCGGTCCTGGAAGATGTTCAGGTACTCCAGGGTGGCCTTGCCGGAGCTCTGCATCCGGCTCATGGCCCGGGCCATCTCGGTCATGTCGGCGGCGGTGACGCCTACGGCGCTGCCCGCGTCTCCGATGGCCGTCATCAGGTCCAGCATCCGCTCCGGGGTGTCCCCGAAGCCAGGGGCCAGCGCCCGGCTCATGCTGGTGAGGTCTGCGTACTCCATGGGTGTGCTGGCCGCCATCTCCCGCAGGTCGGAGAGGTACTGGTCCCCCACGCCGGAACCCAGCAGTTGGTTGAAGGCGATGGCGTCCAGCTCCCACTGGGATGCGGTGCCTATGCCGCCCTCCAGCCGCTGGGACGCGGCCTCCTTCTGGGCTTCATACAGGCCGTTGTAGTAACTCTTGAAGGCCTCGTCCTCGTTCTGGAAGTTCTGGGCCGCGCCGGATAGCAGGCCGATGCCGCCGCCGATCGCCGCGCCGGCCACCGTTCCAATGCCGGGCAGGATCGACCCCAGTGCCGCGCCCGATACCGCGCCGCTCAGGGCGCCGGAGAACAGGTTTGCCCCCTGGCTGCCCAGGGCCGATCCCGCCAGGGCATTGGCCAATTCCCCGGCGGCGTCTCCCGCCATGTTCAGGATCCCGGACTCATTCAAGGCGGCGATCAGTCCCCGTCCCTTCGCCCAGCTGCCCGTCCGGCTCTCTGCCCGGTTGCTGAACCGGCTCTCCGCCGCCGCCGCTTTGCCGGCCTCCTGGTAGAACTTGCGCAGCGAAACGGCGTTTTCGTCGATGGCCGCCCGGGTCTCATTCATTTCCCGCTTGAGCCGCACCTGCTCCTCGATGGCGGTATTCAGCGCCCCCTTGCCGGCCTCATCCTTCAGCCTGCGGTAGGCCTTCTGTGCCTCTTTCAGCTGGACATTGTTCTCCGCCATCGCCTTTTTCAGATTCGCCATCCGCCCGGTCAGCGTCGTCTGGATCTTGTCGTAAGTCTCTACACTTTTTCTCAGATCGTCCATATCCTTGTCAAAGGCTCTGGTCTGGCCCGCGATGGACTTCAGCGAAGTGCTGACTTCATCGTACCGTTTCATGACGATGCCGGCTTCCTCTGCCATTGCCGTCACCTCCCATTGACTTTTTTCGAATTTTTGTTATGATACAGGTAAGAAAGGGGGGATGTTTCCATGACACTCTGGGAATTGGAGGAGGAGCGCGCCAGACTGCGCGAGCAGATCGTCAATCTGACCTTTATCACCCTCGGCCCCGATATGGCGTCCGTCCGCGCGATGGAGCACGATTCGCCCTGCCGCGCCTTTCTCAACCATCTGGAAGAGGAGCTGGAGGAGAAGAAGGCCCGCCTGCGGGAGTTGGACGAGCGGATCGAGCGGGCCTCCTCCCCCATCGCCCGCGTTCGGGAGGTCAGCCGGAGTTTGCTCAGGGCTCTCTGGTTCTGCGCGATCCTTACACTGACCGTCTGGCTCCTTGCCGGCACGTTGCTGGATGAGCTCTCGTCCAAGGCGCTGGGCGCGTCTGGGCTCTTTCTGCTCATCTGGGCCCTGTGGGCCACCTTCTCCCCGGACCCATGATCTCTGCCGCCCCCATCCGGGGGCGGCTTTTTTCAGCCGCCCTGGGCCTCTTCTGCCAGCTCGATTTCCCGGAGGGCAAAGCCCCAGGCCAGATCCCGGCCGCCCTGGCCCATGGCGTAATACTGCTCCGGCGTCCAGTGATGGACGCGGAACAGGTAAAATACGAGATCCAGCTCTGGGTCCGTGCCCTCCGCTAGGCGTTTTTTACTTCTTCGATGGTGGCGCTGCGATAGCCGCACAGCCGTTCCACCGCCCGGGACAGATCCTCGATCTCCCCGGGCAGCAGCATGGCCTTCACGGTCTCCTCCGGCGTCGCGCCGCCATACTTCTCCTTGAGCGCATTGGCCTTCAGGTCGGGCTCCACACAACCGGCCAGCAGGATGCTGGGGCTGACGTCGCCCACCACGGTCTCCCGGATGCGCTGGACCTTGCCATAGGGCAGCGCCCGCAGGGTGAACACCACGTCCTCGCCGGCGGCCTCGCTCAGGCGCTTGATCCGGTACCGGGCCGTGGGCAGCTGCTCCTGCACGTTGGGCAGCTCCGGCCGCAGCAGCAGGGAGAGCAGGTCCGTTTTCTTCTCTTCCATATCCGTTCCTCCTTACTCCACGGGAATGGCGTCCAGCAGCTCGAACTTGGTAAAGGTAAAGGGCGCGGTGATCTTGCCCACCGTAGCCGCCTGCCAGTCGGCCAGGGTGAGGTCGGAGAACTGCACGCCGTAGTAGGCGATGCGCTCGGCCCCGGCGCTGTCCGGGTCGGCCAGCTTGGAGACGATGGTCCCCTCGGGGATCACGCCGTCCTGCATACTCTGGAGCTTCTGGATGAGGCCGCTGTCCACCTTGTACAGGCTCAGGGAGCCGCTCCCCTTGCCGCTGGTGGCCTTCTGGTGCTCCATGAACTCCCCGCAGAGATTGATGGTCTCGGCGTTGATCTGCACCTTTGCCTGACAGCCGTAGCACTCGGCCACCCGCTCCCCGTCCAGCCAGTAGGAGCCGTAGGTACCGCTCGGAATGCGCTTGGCGCTGAAATTGGATCTTGCCATCTCTCTTCTCCTCCTTACTTCGCCTCGAAGAGGACCTCGAAGTCCTCCATGGCGTCCACCAGTCGTCCGCCGCACTTGAGAAAGACCCAGGAGCCGGTCTGGTACTCCAGGATCTGCTGCTTGGTCATGCCGGCGGTCTCCACGCCCTGGCTCTGGAGCCAGCGCAGCTGGCGGTCGTAGTCCACGGCGCAGCAGCTCTCGCCTGCGGAGAGCACCCCCGCCCCCTCCAGGTACGCAAAGTACTCTTTGATGGCAGTCACCAGCAGCTGCTTGTTGTCGTACGTGTTGGGGTAGCGGCCCAGGTACTGGCTCTCGATGGTGGTGCGCAGGTAGTAGGAGATGAGGTCCATGCCCTCCACGATCTTGATCTTGCTCCAGTCCTGGTTGCCGTTTGCCGGGATGGTGGTCAGGGAATTCACCGCCCGGGCGATCTTGGCCTGGAGCCCGTCGTGGATCAGGATGAGCTTGCCGTTGTTCACGGCCTCGGTCTGCTCGGCCGTGGTGCGCTCGGTGACGGCGGTGAGCTCGGGGAGGGCGGCGTAGGTGGCGCTCATGCCCATGGGGATGCCCGCCAGGATACCGGCCATGCGGGCGCAGTACGCGGATGCAGTCACCGCGCCCGCCGCATCTTTCATGCCGCTTTCGTCCAGCTCGATGACGCCCATGTTGTCGCTTCCAGCCGTTTTCCAGGGGCGCACCAGCTTCACCGTGCGGTAGATGGCCCGCTGGGCCTTCACCCAGTCCACCAGCTTGGTGAGCTCCTCGTCGGTCACGTCGGGCGGACCGGCCAGATAGTCGATGGAGTGCTGCTCGATGGCCTTGAGGCCGCCCTCCAGGGCGGCGGTGTCCTCGGTGCCGGGGGCGATGACCACCAGGATCACCAGGCTGGGCGCGCCCCGGTCGGATCCCTCAAAGGCCAGCTTCACGTGCTTCTTGTTGTCCTCCCCCAGGTTGGATGGGATGAGGGCGTCGCTGCTGAGCAGATGGACGCCCTGGGCGTTGCTGTCCCGCACAAAGACGGCCGCATAGCCCTTCTTGCTCCGGTTGGCCACCTGGGCGGCCGCCTTCTCAAAGGCGATCTTCAGGGTGGGCAGTCCGTTTGTGGTTGCCATATCATTCACCTCTCGTTATTGATGTTTCCCTCGTAGTCCTCGATCTTGGGGACGGCGGCGCTCACCGGGTCGGTCAGGTCGTCCGGATCGTGGTAGCCAGGGCGGGCATCGCTCCAGGAGAAGGTCACCCGCACCTCGCAGAAATCGGGCGCTCCCCTTCCCTTGTTCGCGGTGACCATTGGGTGCCGGTCGTCCACCCGGATGGAGGGCCCGGCAAAGAGCTCCATAAGACGGTCCTGCCGCCGGTTGAGCTCCTCCCGGCTGCTGTCATAGTAGGCATTTACCTCCACAAACCCTGTCACCAGCACCGTCACCGTCTTTTGAACCAGAGCGATGTTCAGGTCGGCAAAGGCCTCCTTTTGCAGTTCCAGCGCAAAGGACGGGCGCTGGAAGTCCTTGGGAAGCCGGTCCACGAAAATGGGCTCGTCCGGGAAGGCTGCCGAGATGATCTCCTTCACCTGGGCCATAAGCTGTTCTGCATTCACGGCATTCCTCCTATTCTAATCCGCGCTGCCGCTTGACATGGGCGATAACCTCATCGCTCCAGGCGATTCGGTCCATGGCATGCCACGCAGCCTTCAGCGCAAGGTCTGACTGGGTTCAGCCCAACTTTTTGCGGATCTATTTAAGTTCGCGCATATGTTCCCCCTCCTCTCGTTCATTTTAGTAGTTTAACTACTATACAAGAGATTATAGTCGGTGCTCCCCCTTTTGTCAAGTAGTTTTTCTACTATTTTTCTTTGTATATTGAAAAATAGTAGTTTTTCTACTATAATTAAAATACGAGGTGATATACATGAATCGCTTCCGTGAGCAGCGAATCAAGCACGGATATAAAACACAAAAAGAATTGGCAGACGTTCTGTTCGTGAATCAAACCGCTGTGAGCCAATGGGAGCGTGGCGCCACAACGCCAAGCAATCAGCTTCTGATAAAGCTCAGTGAATTGTACGGCGTCACAACAGATTACCTCTTGGGTCGTGATGAAAAAGAACCCGTCCCCACTCCTATGAGTGATGACGGGTTTGACAAAAGTCGCGTTATGGCGGCCTTTTTGGGGGGAGATCAGAGTCTCTCCCCGGAAGAGCAGGATGCGCTGTGGGAAGATGTTTATGAATATGCCCGTTTCAAAGCGGAGCAGTGGGCAAAGAGGAAGCAGGAGAAAAAATGACATTGCCAGAGCTTTACGATTTCGCGGTCGATCACGGCATCGATGTGGACTGGTGGAGCTCCATGCCGTCTGCAAAATCCTTTGCCATATTTGATCCGCGCTTTGACCGCTGCGCAGTGGTCATGGACCCCTGGAAATTTTCTACGCTGGAAGACGAATACACCACGCTCGGCCATGAGATCGGGCACTGTATGACCGGCAGTTTTTATAATCGCTGGGCCGCTTGCGATGTGCGCGAGAAATGTGAAAAGCGCGCGGACAAGTGGGCTGTCGAGTCTCTTGTCCCCCGGGACCAGCTGGAGGCCGCTATCGCCGACGGCCGGGTGGAGCCCTGGGAGCTGGCCGAATATTTTGATGTCACAGAGGAATTGATCCGCAAAGCGATCTGCTGGTACAAGCATGGCAATCTGGCCGTGGACCAGTATCCATAAAAGTGTGTCCGAGAGCAAAACGTATAAGTTGACGACAGACCAGGCAATCCAAATCTACTTGGTAAATTCCCCCACCAAAGTTTTGAACGATAATTCTATCCGGCTTTCAATCTTTCAATAGACAAATGCCGCTCCAATCCAAAGCGCACATAAAAGGAGGGCTGCTGATATGCAGCCCTCCCAGACTGTCGATAAAGTATATTTCTTCGATTTATGCTGCAAGAGCCTCGCAGAGTTCCGCCGTCCGCAGACGGCGGAAGAGGGTCAAATCGTGTTTTCC
>JAHAEW010000223.1 GCA_018374635.1 Clostridiales bacterium | reverse complement strand
CCAGATCCGCTGGCGGCGGGCCCGGCGGCTTCTCCTGCGGGAGCTGTCCGACCATATTGCCGATCAGGCCGCCGCCTTTGAGGCGGAGGGCCGGAGCCCGGAAGAGGCCCTGGCCGGCGCGGTGGCCGAGATGGGAGAGCCGGAGGCGGTGGGCCGGGAGCTGGACCGCCTTCACCGCCCCCAGAACCGCCGGGGGCTGGCGGTCACTGTGGCGGCCCTCTTTGCCGCGGGCGTGCTGCTCCAGCTCTTCGCCGCCGGGCTCATGGGGGACGCCAAGGACGTCTTCTACTTCCGGCGGCAGGTTTTGGGCCTGCTGCTGGCCGCCGGGGTTTTGACCGGACTCTGGTTTTCCGACTACACCCTCCTTCTGCGGCGGAAATGGGTGCCGGCGGCGGCGCTGCTCCTTTTCTCTCTGGCCCCCCTGTGGGGTCTGCCATTTGGCTGGCCCTTCTTGAGCTACAAGCTCATGCTCTACCCCACCCTGCTCCTCCCCGTCCCCTACGCCGCCCTTGTGGTCTCCCTGCGGGGGCGCGGCACACGGGCGGTTCTCCTCTGCGGCGGGCTCGCGCTTCCACTCCCTATCTGGGCCTTTGTCGCTATCAGCAGTACCGGCTATTTGGTTACCCTGGCCAGTATGCTGCTGGTACTCCTGGCGGCCGTGGGGCTGGGCTGGTTCCGGGGAAAGCGGCGGTGGAATCTGCTGGCCGCCCTGGGGCCCGCTCTGACTATCCTCCCCCTGCTCTTCCTGCGGCACCTGGAGTACGCTGCTTGGCGCATAGGCGCTTTCCTGGGGCCCGACCTGTTTTACGAGCGACTGCGCATGGGGGAATTGCCCTCCCTTTTTGTAGGCTCCTCCCCGGAGCTCCTGCTGGCGGAGACCGCCCAGGGCCTGGGCCGGTGGGTGTTCTGGGCCGCCGCCGGGCTGATCGTCCTCTTTGCCGCCCTGCTGCTCCGGCGCATCCGCGCCCTCCACAGCCGCACGGGCAAGCTCCTCGCCCTGTCGGCCTTCCTTCCCCTGTTCCTCCAGGCGGCCATCTACTGGCTCTATAACCTGGGCTGGTGGCCGCTGGGCGTGCTCTCCCTCCCCTTCCTGTCCTACGGCGTCTTCTTCCTGTTGGTGGACGCCGCCCTGGCGGGGGTGCTCCTATCTGTATTCCGTATGGACGCCCTGCTGCGGGACACCGCCTGGGCCTCCAGCGCCCCGGCCCCCCGGCCCTCCGCTCTGGACATCCCCCTGGGCCGGGGACAGCTCCACATCGAATACCGCAAAGGGGCGCAACACTTTTAAACATACAAAGGAGGCCTGCGGTAAAGCCGCAGGCCTCCTTTTTCTATTCCTCGTCCGCCCGGTAGGCCATGAGCACATACTCCCAGTGCTCCACGCCCCCCTCAGGCACGCTGTGGGTGCGGAGGTAGCCGTCAATCAGTCCCAGCAGCTCCGCCCGCTCCTCCGGTTTGAGATGGAGCGCGCCGAACAGGAACTGGAGATCCTCCTGCTGTTCCGG
>JAHAEW010000085.1 GCA_018374635.1 Clostridiales bacterium | reverse complement strand
CTCCATATCGTCCCGCGAAGTGATGCGGGTGATCTGAGGCAGGATGAAAGCGGAAAGCCGGACAGCGGCGCTCAATAAAATGCTCTTGGCTGTTTTTCCGGCGGCCTGCTTGAAAATCTTATACTCCCGCACGGCCACATGATCCGGTTCTTCCTCCTCTAACGCCTCAAAGAGCATATCCAGGGGGGATTGAAAATCATCGTCATCCTCTCTGGCCCCGCCGTTCTCGATCATATACATGACCATCTCCAGATTTTGTTCCTCCGGCGGGGCTTCATGGAGCAGATACAGGATGAGAGCGGTGTCCAGGGCGATCTCGGATTTCTCCCAAAACGGGTCGTTGTTGGTGGAATTTTTCGGTGTGGTGTTCTTAATCAGATTGTTCACCAGTTTCATAGCGTCCTTGTCGTCCTTCAGGTATGGGAATGGGTTGAAGGCGTCGGAGCGGTCGGTGTCAATGAGGTCAAACACCTTGATAACATAGCCCTTTTCGATGAGCAGCGGGGCCACGGCCCGCATCGTCTCCCCTTTGGGGTCCGTGACCAGAAAACTGCAATTCGCCTGCATGAGATTGGGCTTGCAGAAAAACCTTGTCTTGCCCGCGCCGGAGCCGCCGATGACGATTTGCAGGAGGTTGCGGCGGTGTACCTTTCCATTGAGGCCCATGCGGACATTTTGTGTGAGGATGGTATTCTGGAAGGGTGCCTTGTCCCGGTACTTGCGGTCGAGCAGCTTGGGACTGCCCCACTTGGCGGAGCCGTGTTCCTCACCGGGCCTCCTGTTCTCCCTGGTGGAGCAGTAGAGCACCACGGAGAAGCCGTAGATCAGCAGGGCTCCCAGCATGAATTTGGGGGTGTGAGGCGTCCAGCGGATGGCAAAGGGCCGCTCCAGCAGTCCGCTGAAATGGCCCATCAGGTCAAAGACAGTCATACCCTCCTCATAGCCGGAGGCCAGGAGGGCCGCCAGATAGAGGACAGGCAGGGTGAGCGCCGCCCACAGGAGAGGGCTTACGGTGTTGTTTCTACGCATAGAGCCGCCCCCTCACCGCTCCGGTCCAGGCGGCCGGTCCCGGCTGGCCGGGGGATGTTCCGGGTCTTGCTCCCCCAGGGCGTGGAAAATGGCGTTACGGTTATACCGGACTTCCTCCTGGGTCGCCCCTCCCATCGTAATAGAAGCATCCTCCAGGCCCTCGATCCGGCTGTTAGGCAATCGTGTGATCCGGCCATAGGTACAGCCATCCAGACGGGCCCCGTTGAAGTTCAGCCGCCCCACGGAACAGTCAACCGTGTTGCAGCGGGTCATACGACTGCGGAGAAAGGCCGCGGAATGGATGGAGCAGTCCCGGAAATGCGTGTTTGCCAGTGTGGAATCCGGGAATAAAGTAAATTCGATCCGGCAGGAGTGGAACTCACAGCCATATAACCTCGTATCCCAAAATTTCACCCCATACAGGCGGCATACATGAAAAGAGCAGTCGGAGAAATGAGAAAAGTTACAGTTGGCATTGTCCGGCATACAATAGAGTGTCACATGGTCAAAATAGCTTTCCTGGAAGAAATTACGCGGAAAACCTGATTTCGCTGCCCGATCATAGATCTGTTGGTCAATGACCTTCATGGGCCGGTCCATCTCCAGTTCTATGGTCTTGTACTCGAATTGCTTATGGCTGGTCCTGGTATAGGGGACGGTCAGCAGGGCCTTTTGCGTTTGAAAGTCCCGGATAGACTGGCGGAGCACCGCCACTTTCCCGGCATAGGCCCCTCTATCCGCTTTTGCCGCCCAATCCAGCAGGGGTTCCAGCGGCATATCGTTCCGGCCCTGGATATAGTCGTTTACATTCCGTACACGGCGGGCCCGGTTGCTGCCGTTGTACTGGATGGGGTCAATGTCCTCCAGCAGGTCAGCGATATTCTTGCTGATCTCATGGCTGCTTAAAACGGCTTGATAGTCTGGCATACGTTCCTCCTTCAAAAGGGGAGCGCCAAAACTCCCCTCAAATTGAGGGAAGTTTTGACGCTCCAGGATTGCAGCTTAGTAGCCCGTTCTGGGCAGGGGCTCCGGCTTGCCGTACACAGTCGTTACCCAGCGGCTGACGGCCTGGACCCACTGGCCGTTATAGACGCCGCCCGCGTCCGCCACATTGGTAAAGGAGCCGGAGGGCAGGCTGCCCACGGCGGTACAATAGAGATAGGGGGTCTCCACCTGGGCAAAGCCCGCGGGGGCCTGGCCGAACACGAACATAACCTCGGTCACGCGCTCATTCGTGGCAAGGCCCAGAGCCGCGGCGCTGGCTGCCAGGATATAATTCTTGCTGGTGGAGAGGTTATCGGCCAGAGTGCGGTACTCCCCGCCGTTCACACGATAGGTGATCTTATAGGTGCCGGGGAAGTTATACGTGCCGGTGACAACAGTGTCCAGCCGCACCTGGGCGGGGATGGTATCCCTCCAATAAAAACTGTCCAGCCGGACATTGGAGGTATTGGCGATGCCGGAGAAGGTGTAGCGCACCGGCTGGCCGCCCATGATCTCCTTGGGGCCGGTCTTGGTGATGGACACGCCGGTGGTCAGGCTCTTGTTTGTCACTTCAAAGCGCACGATCTGGCCCTCATGCTCCAGGTAGGCGGTCAGCTCGGTTTCGTTGACACCGTAATGCTCCGGGGCCTTGACCTCCCGGATGGTATAGCGGGAGAGGGGGAGCTGTTTGGACACGGCCAGCCCCCGGCTGTCAGAGCGAATGGTATCAACCAGATTGCCCGCCTTGTCGTAAATCTCGAACACGGCCCCCTCCAGGAGTGTTCCGGCGGGCAGGCCGGTGGTGGGGTTGTAGTCGGCGGACCGCTTGATAATTTGGATCTGGCCGGTGATGGGGGTATTCTCCCATTCGATTTCAGTCACTTCCCCCGCCTTGACATAGACGGTTTTCAGTTCGGTGTCCGGGATATAGCCCTCGTGCTCCAACTCCCGGAGATAGTAGCGGCCGCCCTCGGTCAGGCCGTCAATGTAGACATGGCCCCTCTGGTCGCTCACATACTCCCCGATGGGGGTATGCCGGGCGTTATACAACAGGAAATGGACGCCGGAAATACCGCTTCCGTCCGCAGACGAAACCTTGCGAATGAGTATCCCGGAGAAGGGCGCATTGGTCACGGTCTTACGGGTGGTTTCTCCATCCTTCACTGTGAAATAGATGGGGGTGTCATCCAGCTTGAAGCCTTTGGCACTCTCGGTTTCCACGGCGTAGTAATCGCCGCTCTCCAGGGGCAGATATACCCTTCCACTCCGCCCGGTGGTCACGGTGTCCACCAGGGCGTCATCCGACACCCGGCGGATATCGAAGGTGGTGTTGGGGATGCGCTCTGTCTTGTCCGCCGAACTGACCTTGATGAGCTCCACACCGCCCACCGGCGTGTTGTAGAACCAGAGTTCTTGCGTATCATCCGGGTTGACCACCACGGTCTGACTCTGTGTGTCCGGGTCGATGGTATATCCGGGGATGCTCTCTACCTCAGTCACAACCACTGTGCCGGTGATGCCGGAGAGGACGATCTGGCCCTCCGCATTGGTCCAATACAGGCCATTGGAGGACAGCTTGCCGCCCTCGTCCGGGAGATAGGTGCCGTCCGCGCAGGTGATCTTGAACTGTACTCCCTCCAGCGGGGCCTTATCCTTGCTGGACAGCTTGTGGATGATGAGGTTCCCCATAGGCTGGTTGCGGAACTCCACCGTGACGGTCTGGCCCTCTTTTACCTGAACCGTCTGGGGGGTGTCGTCCAGCAGGTAGCCCGGTTTGGCCCTGGTCTCCTTGATGACCAGTGTGGTGCCGGGCTCCACACCTTTCACCAGGAAGGTCCCGGTGGAGTCCGTCACAAATTTGCCGTTGGCGTCGCCCACCACGGAGCCGTCCGATTTCGTCACCAGGAACTCCACATCGCTCAGGGGGGTATTGTCTGCTGCCGATACCTTCTTGACCAGGACGGCCCCCTTGGGGGCGTTGGAGAAATAGAGGGTCATAATGTCCTGGTCCTCGCCGGAGAGATAGAAAGACTGGGGCGCGGCGTCAATGACATGGCCGCTGTCACTCTCCAGCTCCTCGCAGATGTAGTAGCCCTTTTTGAGCCCCGTGACGGTGAAGGAGCCGTTGGCGGAGGTCACATAGGTCCCCACTACCGTTCCACCGGAGCCGCTGACCTCGCCGCCCAGGTATTTCAGTTGGAAACGGCAGCCGGAAATTCCGGCCCCCGTCACACTGTCCTGCTTGTAGACCACCAGGGCCGACAGGGGCGTGTTGGATATGGTGACGGTCTTGTTCTCGCCGCCCTTGACATAGACCTCCGTAACCGGGTCCTCCGGGGCCTGATAGCCAGGGGCGGGCTTGGTCTCCTCGATTTTCAGCCAGCCGTCCTCGATGCCCTCCAGGATGATCTGGCCTGCTTCATCCGTCTGGAAGGTCCCCAGGTCCCGCAGCTCTCCGGTGTCCGTTTTGTTGCTGGCCCAGGTGATATGGAACTCGGCATACTGGATCGGGTCATGGGTGATGGAATTTTCTTTCTGTACGGTGACGGTGGGCCGCTTGTGGTTTTCAAAATATACGGTATGGTCCTGGTTGGGGTAGAGGGTGACAAGCTGGGGCTCCGCGTCCATCAGGTAAGGGGACGGCACCGATTTTTCGGAAATTTCGTACACGCCGGGCAGTAAATTCTCCAAAACGGCCGTTCCATCCGGCCCGGTCCTGATTTCGTCCACGCTGTGGCCGTCCGCCCCCTCCACTAAAAACACTGTATCGGCTACGGGCTCGCCACTGTCGGCGTCCCGTTTCACCACCGTCAAATTGGGCCGCTTGTCATTTTGCAGGACCACAGTAGAGTCCTGGCCGGGGAACAGCTCCACATGGTACTCGGTCGTGTCCAGCAGGTGATCCGACACAGTGGAGGTTTCAATTAGGGAATAAACGCCAGGCTCCAGGCCCTCCCAGCAGATTTCACCTGTGCTGGAAGTGGTGCGGTCCAGATACCGGGAGCCGTCCTCGATTTTGGCAAGGCGGTAGGTCACGCCGCCCAGGGGCGTCCCGTCCGCGCTCTCCTTATATAAATGCAGAGAGGGCAGCTTGGAATTGGTGAACACAAACTGGGCCTGCTCGCCGCCGTCCAGGTGGATGGTGCGCTGGGCGTCGTCCACGATATAGCCGGGGCACTCCAGTTCCGTCACGATGTAGGCGGTATCGGCGGGGAGCTTGCTCAGGTCGATGGTTCCGTCCTCCAGGGTGGTGTATTCCACCGGGCCGAAGCTGCCGTCCACCGCCTCAAAACGGAAACGGGCGTTAGCGATGGGCTGGGAGAGGTCCGAACTGTCCACCTTGATTAAATGGATTCCGGGCAGGCGGTCGTTAAAGAAAACCAGGTCCTTGATCCCGTCCCCGGCCTTCAGCTCCACCTCTTGGGGGGTGGTGTCCAGTACATGGCCGTCCCCGCCGGTGTCCCGTTCCTCGGCCCGGTAGGTCCCAGGCTGGCAGTTAGTGAGCAAAATCTGACCGAACTCGTCCGTCTGGAAGATGCCCAGGCTCTCGGCGTCCCGGAAAATCTCGAAGGACACATTGGGCATAAGGGTCATAGTGCCCCGCTCATATTTCGTGATCCGCAGTCCAGGCAGTTCCTTGTTGACTATGGTGGCGCTGGATTCCTCCCCGGCCACCACGGCCACCGTCTGCACCGTGTCCGTGTCCGCAATCCAGCCCTCAATACCTGCGGTCTCCCTGACTTCCCAGCCGCCGGGGGCCAGTTCATCGAACACCACCACGCCGTTGCGGGTCTGCTCCGTCCGGGTCTCCCCGGTCTCAATGTGCTTGATCTGGATGGTAACGCCGGAGAGGGCGTCGCCGGTGTCGCTCCGTTTTTCCACCCGCAGGGAGCCATAGGGGGCGTTGGTAAAGGTCACGATGGCGGTCTTGTTATACTCCACATCGACGTGCTGGGTGGTCTTCTCCGGGAGCAGGTGATACCGGGGCGGGATATCCTCCGTCACGGTATAGTGGCCCTCCAGAGTCAGAGGGATCAGGACCTCTCCATTCTCATCGCTGGAGAAAGAGCCTACTTTGCGGCCCTCCGGGTCAACCACGCTGAACACAGCCCCCTCCAGCGGGGTCTCCGTCCCTTCCTCCAGCTTCACGATTTTCAGCAGGGTCTCGCCCGGCACATCTTCCGTGCTATCTGCGTAACTGCTGATGGCGGCCAGCTCCATCTGGCGGTTGTTATCCAGGTCGCAGATATAATTTTGCAGATTGCCGTATCGGTCTTTTTCCAGGCAGACGGCATACATGGCTGCATACTGGGCCACGGACGCGGAGAGGGAGAGCTGGACGTTACCGCTCTGCCCCTGGATGCTGCCCACGGGGTACAGCACCTTGAACTGCCCGGCGTAGCCGTCGCTGGTTCCCTCAGTGGTGACAGCGGTGATCTCGTTGTTGTTCATGTCCACGATCTTCGTGCCCTCCGGCACCTCGTCGGGATTGGAAAAGGCCACGGACACGTCGTAATCATATACCCACGTCTCGCTCCAGACGGTGAACACCTGCTGCTTGTATTCCTCGCCCCCGATGGTCACGGGGTAGGCCGTGGATTTGTCCGCCGTGACGGTCATGCGGGGGGTGAGCATATAGTTGTAGGTAGTGCCCCGCTTGTAGATGTCCTTGGCGGCGGCCAGGATGCGGTTTCCAATGTCCAGTTCACTCCCGGAGAGGCCGGGGGCCACCTTCAGGTTGGCAATGTTCCAGTCCGGCATCAGGTAACACCACAGCGCCATTTTTGTGGCGTAATACGCCTGGTACTTATTGTCCAGCTTCAACTCGCCCAGGCTGCGGTGTGGGTAGCCGTTGGAGATAATGCCCACCACCTTGGGGTCGCTTGCCCGTTCCTCTGCCAAATACTTGATGCTCTCGCCGGGGCCCACGGTCTGCGGAACGCCGTACTGGTTTGGGTTGACGCAGTAGGCCGGGGACTCCTTCTGCGTGCCATCGTTGGCCTCATAGAGAAAATAGGTATAGATCTGCTTTCGGACGGAGCCGTTGATGGAGAGATAACCCAGCTCATACTCTCCATTGTAGATATTGACCTCGCCCAGGGCCTCCTCCTCACTGTCTGCGGCAAAGGCCGCCGTCGGGAGGATACCAAGAAGGGTCACGAGAACCAGGAACAGGGATAGCAGTTTTTTCATATTGCCTCCTAAAAATGGGCAGAAGGAGGCACAGAAAACATCAGCACCTCCTTCCGCAATCAAATTGACTTTTTAAAATGTAAAATACGGAAATTGAAGATACAAAAAAAGGCGTCAAAAGTCCCCTCAAATTGAGGGAAGATTTTGACGCCTCAAGCCTCCACGGCCTGGACCATCCAGCGGTAGTCCCGCTGGTCCCGGACACAGGTAAAAAGTGTGAGCCGGTTATCGCTGGTGGCGGCGGTACCGCTGGTGTCGGTCTCCTTCACCTTCTGGACGCTGACCACCTCATAAGTCCGTGTGCCCAGCTTGGTAGTCCAGGTGATGGTGTCGCCCGGTTCCAGGGTGTGGAGCTTCCCGAAGTGGTTGTTCACGCCGCGGTTGTGCGCGGCGATGCAGCAGTTTCCATCCCACAGGCTGGTGTCCTCGAAGTGGCCCGCGCCCTTGGCTAAGGTCTTGCTGCCCGTGCCCTCGTAAACCTTGACGCTCAAACCGATGGCGGGAATTTTGAGGGTGCCCAGGTGCCCGCCGGAGTAATAGAGATCGCTGGTCACATCCGTCCAGCCTGTGGCGGTAGTCCCGGTCCAGCCGGAGCCCGTATCAACGGCAGGGTATGTGACACTCCCCACTTGGGAGACCAAACCGCCGCCGTCCAGGGCTCCGGGGACCAGATTAGGGGTCAGGGCTGTGCCGGAGCCGGGGAGGTAACTGGTGGGTGTGCCGAAGCCGGGCGGGATCAGGGCTGTATTTTTGCTCCGGTCCACGTTGGGGTCCTCATGCTCATAGATGGTGGTATCGCTGGTGGGCCGGGCAAACAGGTAATCGTCCGGGGCGTCCATGGTGTATTCCAGGGCGCTGGCCGGGGTGACGCAGACGACCGCCAGTATGAGGGCAGCCAGACAAAGGGTTTTCAGCCTCATTTGTTGTACTCCTTCCACTCTTTCTTGGATTTGTACTTTTGAAGCAGGAAGCGGCCCAGGAATACCAGGCCGACAACGCCCGCCCCGGCGGGCAGGACCAGCAGCCAGCGCCAGTCAAAGCCGCCGCCCTCCGCGGCAGGCTGTGGGATAGCGGTTACGGCCTCCTGCTCCTCTGCCAGGCCGAAAACGGCGGTATAGAGCACGGTCCCGCTGGTAGTCTTGGTCACTTCTCCGGCGTAGTCCGCCGTGACGGTGTAGCCGGTGGCGTATTTGCTGGAAGCGGTGCCGGTATAGGTGGCGGCGGCGTTGTAGAAGCCCCCGGCCTCCTGCCATTGAACATCCGCCAGGGTGAGGGTGCGCCCGCTGTCCTCAATAGACTTGGGCACCAGGGACACATCCGCCTCGGAGAGATTGGGATAACTGCGGGTGGCGGAGACGTTCCGGGTGGACGTGGCATAGCCGGACGCCTCCACCTGGATACTGGCGGTGTCCAGGGTGAGGAGGCCGGTATAGCCGTCCTCCGTGACGGCCTCACAGGTGGCGGCCAGCAGGGGCATGATCTCCTCCATGTCCTTGCTCTTGCTGTCCAGGGTCACGGTTTCGGTGTAATACTTGCTGTCCGTCTCCGTCTGGTCCTCCTTGACAATATCCAGCAGGGTATAGAGGCAGCCGGACCGCTCAAAGTCCCCGGTGGGGATGAGGGCCGGATCATCCATAGGAGAGAGTTCGTAGGTCTTGCTGATCCTGGGCTCGGCCCGGTCTCCCTCCGTGTACTCCAAAACCTCTACTGGGTAAAGTACGGAGGGGGTGGCTTCGGGAGAGGGCGCCTCGGCGGCCAGCGCCGGGCAGGCCAGGGCACAGGCGGTCAGCACCGCCAGAAACAGGGGCGCGGCGCGTTTCTTCATGTGGGTCAACTCCTTCAATCAAAAAATGGCCCGAAAACTTCCCTCAAATTGATGGGAGTTTCCGGGCAAAGAAAAAAGTCCCCTCAAATTGAGGGGACTTACGGGTTATCGCTCCGGGGCGTCTTTCCTCCGCTCCGGGAGTTTGATGCGGAACATCCGGCAGTAGTCCTTCTGGGCCTCCAGTTCACACTCACAAATAAGTCTGATAAAGGCGGTGTCGCTGGGGCCTTGGGCCCGCTGGGCCTGCTGGAGCGCGGTAATGTAGTCATGGCGCAGGATGGGCGGGATGGAGACCACACAGTAGCCCCTGTTCACCAGGATCAGATTCATCAGGAGCCGGGCGGTGCGCCCGTTGCCGTCCTGGAAGGGGTGAATATCCACCAGCCTCCGGTGGGCGTAGGCGGCCAGCAGGACCGGGTGCATGGCGTCCCTCCGTTTGTTCAGCTCCTCCACCAGCCCGGCCATAAGGCCAGGCACCTCCTCCGCCGTGGGTGGGACATATTCCGTGCCGGTGATGAACACCTGGCCTTCCCGGTAGCGTCCGGCGTGCTCCGGGTCAATGCCGCCGTAGAACAGGGCGTGCAGGCGGAGTATATCCTCCTCCCGGAATTGCAGGGGCCCGCCCCTGGCGGTCTCCAGCATATAGTCATAGGCCCTGGCGTGGCCGGTGGCCTCGTAGCAGTCCCGGATGGGCTTGCCGCCCACGGTGATACCGTCCTCCAGGAGCACCTTGGTCTCGGAGAGGGTGAGGGAATTACCCTCCAGGGCGTTGGAGGTATAGGTCATGCCGATGCGGAAATAGGCGTCCAGTTCCTTCACCTCGTCCGTGGTGAGGGGGCGGCGCTCCCGGATCGCCTGGGCGTATGCGTCGATACGCTCTAATAAAGCGTTGCCGCTCATACAGTCACCTGCCTTTGAGAGAAAGTTCAAAAATATTATATCATGGGGAGCGGAAACAGGCAACGGGAAACCTGGGGGCCAAAAGTCCCCTCAAATTGAGGGGACTTTTGAACGGCGCGCCCCGCCTGCGGAGAGGCGGCGACAGACGCACCCGTTCCCCACACTGGCAAAAGCCGCCGTCAGGCGGCTTTTGGGGCGTCCTCCCCTTGGAGACCGCATAATCCGGCGGACGGCCCCGGTCAAGGCCCGCCCAGTCCGCAGACTGGGCGGCTCGCGGGCGATTGCATGGCAATCGCCCGGCCTTGACGGGGGACGGCGGGCGGATTAGTCTCCCCCACGGGGAGACGCCCCCGGTCTGCGGCCTTACCGGCTCTGGCGCTGGGGCGGGATGCGGCTTCTCTGCTGGGGGGTGATGTTCCGTTCAATGGAGCCGCCGAACTGCTTGCTCATCCCCTGGATCTGATCCAGGGCGCTCCGCCGCTGCTGGGGGTCCCAGCCCTCGTACAGCTCCTCCAGGCGGGACAGGTCCGGCGTGTCCCGCTTGATGCCAAACTGGCGGCACAGGATATAGGAAATGCTCTGGGCGTCCAGGTCCACCTCCTCATGGTCATAGTTTGGGTTGGCCCCCTTGGCGTGGATGCGGGAGTGGGCCACCTCAGCGGCGATGGCCGCAAATGCCTCGCTGTCTGAGAAAGCGGGATTGACGGCCAGCTCCATATTTTTGCTGTCATAGTAGGCGGCCACGGGCAGGTCGTGGTCGGTGGCCACGGGAACAACGGAGTAATTGAGGATGGCGCGCAGGGCGATGCTCATTTCCTTGCTGTCATCCTTCAACTGGACCTTTTTCAGGTCACGCCCCTGGGTCTGGCGGATGTCATAGGCGTCCGTGAGGCGATACCCCCGGCCCAGGGTATTCCGGGCAAAAATTTTGACTCCCTTGCTTCGCTCCTGGTCTATCACGCCCCGATTCAGGGTTTTCCACCGTTCCGCCGTACCGAATACGGTGGCCTCCGGGTCCTGAAACATGACCAGGGCGATATTGCCCGCGCTGTATGTGGGGTTATCCCCCTGCATATCCAGGTACTTCACATACAGTTCCGGGCTGCTGGTGATCTCCTCCACTCCGGCGTCTTGCATGGCGATGGTGTTCTCCCGGTCCGCCTGCATTTCCGCCCTCCATTGGTTGTCCTGCTGGGACTTTTCCGCGATGATCGCTTCCAGATTTGCCATAATGATGTTCCTCCTAAGATATATTCATCTTGATTTTGGTACGGTTTTTCCCTTGGCCTGCGGGGCCCTGCCGGGCTCCCGCATCCCTTCCGACGCCGCCCGCAGGGCCTCCAGGCGGGACTTGACGGATGGTTTCTCAGTAGTCTCCGTCGTCCTCATATCCGTACTCCTCGTCTGCCTGGCTGTCGAGCCACTCCCGCGCTGTGGTGAGGAGTGTTCGGGCCGAACGCGGGGGGCGGCTTTTTTTGGCGCTTCTTCCTCCTGTTCCTGGGCGGGGGCCGGGTAGCTCCTCTGTTCCAGGTAGTGGTTGACCAGCGGCACATAGTCCACATTGGTCACAAGGTCCACGATCCCGCTGGTGGAACGTGTGTCTTTAATCACGGAGAACAGCACATTTTTCTTGGCGTAGGCCCGGAAGTCCTCCAGGTCGCTCTCTTTGATGTGAAAGGTCTTGAGTTCCCGGCCCGTTTGAAGCAGCCGGGCCATGTTGGCCTTGCCGTAGAGTTTTTTGTTGTTTTGGGACAGGGCCATCAGAAAGGCGGCCAGGTTTTTGCTCCCAGCCGCCAGCATTTTAACAGCAGCCTCGGTGAGCTGGATGCTCTCCTTTACCATCAGGTCGGCCACTTCACCGCTGTTATCCATCTTCTTCACCTCCCGGTTTTCAAATATTGAATGACCTCCAGAATGGAACAATACTGAACTTTTTGGAGATACCGCTTTCTCATCAGCTTCAAGTGCCGCTCCCGCTGGGGCCCGGCAAGGGCGGAAAACGTCTCCGCGTCGCGGGCCGCCTCCCGGTAGTCCAGCAGGGTCACGCTCCCCCAGGGCCGTCCGCCCACAAACTTCTCCACATGGAGGAACAGGGCGAGCACCGGCCACCCAGCCCGGTTCTGAAAGGCCAGCCAGCACAGATTTTCATAACTGCCCGGCTCATAGACACGGGGCGGGTCAAACAGCCAGGACCTCTCACGCCGGGCCAGAAACAGATAGTCCGCCGCGCCGCCCTGTTGCAGTTTGAGCAGATCCAATTCAATGCTCCCTGCCTCGGTGGGCTGATAGAGCGGTATCAATCCCAGAATGGCGGTCAGGTCCGCGTGGAGCAGTTTTTTCATAAGGACGCCTCCTTGCATGGTCTGGGCGCTGGGCTTCCACCGCCGCCCGGACCTTGGGGATGTCGCCCTCGATGCGGGCGCATAGCTTCAAGTCCCGGCGCAGCGCCCGCAGGTGTGTGGTGATTTGTTCGATCTCCGTCTGGATTTCCCCGCCTCCGTCTCCCCGCCGTTTCTGCCGGTATAACTGCCCGCGCCGTTCCGTGAGGGCGTCTATCTCCGCCTGTATCGCGTCATACTGCATGGAGAGCTGGGCCGCTGTCTCGATGCGGTTTTTACGGAGATAACGGAATTGCTCCTGATAGCGGTCCAGTTTCAGCAGCTCCTCCCGCATGGAGAACGCCGCCCGGTTTCCCGGACGGCGTTTCGGGTATGCCCCCAGCAGGCAGAGGTATTGGAAGCAGAGGGCTTGAAAGCCCGTGAGTTTCCTTGGGCGGCGGGGCATCCCACCCCGCACCCGATACCGGCGGCCCGGCTCCAGCAGACGGGAAAAAGTAGTGGGGGGAGTGTCCGGCGGGGCCTCGCCGGAGCGGACGGCCGCAAGCCGGGCCTGTATGTCCGCCTCGGTATAGCCGTCTTTCAGGCTGTCCAGACGGATATACCCTTTCCCACCGGGGGGAAGGATAGCGGTGTGCTTGACCCTGGGGCCGGTTTTTACCCGATACCCCATCCGCCGCAGTTGGCTGAGGAAGGACTGGTAGGTGTAGGCTTGCCGGATGGCCTCGTCCACGTCCTGACGGATCAGGTCCCGCACGGTGGCCTTGCCCTGTCTGGCCGCCTCCCACTCGGCCCGGCTCACCGGGCCGCCCAGGGGCTCACTGGGCTCAATAATGGACAGCCCGTGTTCCCGGCAGATGGCGTCTGAGGTCCCCCGGATGCCCACGCCGTCCCCGCCGTAGTAGTCCTTCAGTTGGTCCCGGTACATGGC
>JAHAEW010000222.1 GCA_018374635.1 Clostridiales bacterium | reverse complement strand
CCAGCTCCGGGACCCGGGACTGGACATCTCCTACCGGAAGTCCCAGGCCGATGTGGGCTCGGCGGATTCATGGCTCGCCGGCCTGGAGAAGCTGGCCGGCATCCTGGATGAGGTCGGCAAGGGCGACGGCGAGCAGGATGACGGCCTGATCCTCAACCAGCTCAACGACCTGCGCGACCTGATCAACAAGGCCAACACCAACGGCATCGAGGGCTATGACTCCCTGATCCGCCAGTCCGCCGACACCCTGTGCGACCTGTTCAACAGCGCCGCCAAGGATCTGGCCGAACTGAAGAGCACCTTTGAGGGCTACCTCAAGCAGGATGTGGATGAGATCAACAGCATCCTCTCCCAGATCCAGGAGTTGAATGTGGCTATCCGCAATTCCGATATCCGTGGGGACGAGGGTCTGGAGCTGCGGGATCAGCGCAATCTGCTGCTGGACACCCTGAGTCAGCATATGAAAATCGACGTCACCTATTCCATGGAGGATGTGGGCGGCGGACTTATGGTGGAGAAGCTCACCGTCAAGCTGGCCACCGGAGACAAAAACAAACTCATTGACGGAGAATTCGCCACCAAAGTCTCCACCGGGGACGAGCAGGACGGGTATACGGTCCGGCTGGATGCCTTGACGGACATGGACGGCGTAAAGCAAAACCCCAATGCCGGCGCTTTTGACACACTCAAGGATACCGACCTGTACGGCTCCCTCCAGTCCCTGCGGGAAATGCTGACGGAGAAGGGCGAATACTCCACCCAGGCCGAGATCAACAATGACAAGGACGCCACCATTAAGCGCGGCATCCCCTACTACCAGATGGCTCTGGACAGCCTGGCAAATGAGTTTGCCATACAGATGAATAAGCTGAACACCACGGATCAAAATGGAAATCCGCTCGATCCTAACAAGCTGCCCGGTGCCGGGGATCTCTTTATGAACCGGGATAATCCGGGCGATAAGATCACCGCCGGCAACATTGCCATCTCAAAGGACTGGGCAGAGGGAAAAGTGCACATGCTCTCCTCCACCGACCCCAACGCTCCCTCCGATGACCGCTCCAACCTGGCTAAATTTCTGGAAGTGTTCTCCAAAAAGCACACGTTCACCCCGGGCGACATCAATAACGGCGCAGTAGGCTCCGACGTTGAATATTCGTTTGAGGATTGGCTGCTCCGCACCCAGTCCACCCTCGCGGAGGATCAGATGGGCACCACCGCCAAGCTGAACAACTATCTCACCGTAAACAACACCGTCTACACCGACCGGGACAGTGTCTCCGGTGTGGATCTGAATGACGAGGCCACGAATCTGATGGTCTATCAGAAGGCGTATACCGCCGCCTGCCGGCTGATGACGGTACTGGAAGAGGCCCTGGACTCCCTGATCAACGGCATGGTTGGCTAAGGCCTGGAACGGGAACAATAAGAGGTATTGAATATGATTCGTATTACAACTAACAGCTCCCTGCGGATGTACCGCTCCAATCTCATGAAGTCCACCAACTCCCTGAACTCCGCCATGACCAAGCTGATGAC
>JAHAEW010000221.1 GCA_018374635.1 Clostridiales bacterium | reverse complement strand
TGTTCTTGAAGTCCCTTTCCGAAAAAGACCATGGGGAGATAATACTTTCTTTGCGGCTGCGTTTATAAGCTTATCATGCTGCCTCAATGTTTATTGGCCTCCCTATCTGATACGCCGTTCCAGTCTCAAAACTTTCCTCTGCTTCCACTCTATCATCTATTCCGGCCTGTCCCTTGACGCGGCGCCCCTGCCTGCCAAAGGCAGCCGGAAAACAACTGATTTTAGAACAGTAAATGGAAACCCCGCGTCATATTTTCCCAGGTCTGCACATCGGTTGCATACACGAGGCCCATAAAGAGAACAAACAGGACCGCGCCTCCGATAAAGAGTAAAATCCTGATCTTGGAGATCCGTTCAGCGTATGAGTCATCCTTGGAGCGGAGCAGATTCCGGACCAGCAGGGCACCGCCAATGAGCATCACCAGAATGCCGCCATACATCACCACATAGAACAGGAGATTGGGCCAGAACAGGAGCGCGCCATAGGCCTCCTCCGGGAATTGGAGCGATTCCAGCAGCTCCGCCTTCTCCTGGTAATGCTCCGCCACGGCCATGGAGGCCAGGAACCCCAGGGCTGCGGCAAGGCTGCAAAAGAAGGCGGGGAGGCCGCTCAGGGTCTTTTTCAGCGCCTGCTTGACGGCTTGGTCCCGCTGGACTTGCTCCTCCGCGGTATTTTTGACTGTCTGCATTCTGGATTTCAGAGACAAAATCTTCCGCTCGATCTCTTCCGCCAGAGATTGGCTCGGCTCCAGAGAACAGACCACGGTATGTAAGACGGTCCCCTCCGGGCTAAAAATGTCCAGCTGATTTTTTGCCCTGCCGTTTTGGCCGATCCTGACGCCCCCGATCTCTGGGTAGGGGATACAGGCAAAGCCCTGCTTGCTTCGGACCTGGAGCTGATAGACCAGAAGGAAGTCGCTGGTAAAATGCAGGTCATCCAGCCGGTCCCCGGTTTGCAGATCCTGGTCCAGCCGCTCCCGCACATGACCCGGAAGGCGGCGCAGACAGCGGCTTGCCCGCTGGACCTGAATGACATAGCGGGTCACGCCGACTGTAAGCAGAGACCCGTGCAGAGCGCCGCATCCCAGGCAGAGCCACCCCAAAACAAGCGCCACCAGCTCGTCTCCGGCGCTCAGGAAACCATGGAAATGATACAAAAGGGCGCTCAGCAGGACTCCAAACGCCGCAATCCGCACCAAGGGATAGAAACATAGTTTTTGATAGGCTTTTTTGACCACCTTGATTCCTCATTTCTCTGTTGTTTGACTGCTCCCAGTCTGGGATTTCGCACATAGAATTGCCGTTGGCCGGACCTCTGCTGTCTGTCGGGGTGACGAGGGGATCTGCTCGGTAAATCGGAATTGTTCGTTGCCGGAAATTGAACTTTAACATATAAAATTTCCTTCTTCTGGAACTTCGTCTGAAGTAATCCAATTTATTTTATTAGATAATTTATGGTAAATCAAATATTCCTCAAGACCTTTCCAGGCAAGAGAGAATGGTATGAATAAGCCCTTGGAAATATAAAGTCCGTCGCCCCATATA
>JAHAEW010000220.1 GCA_018374635.1 Clostridiales bacterium | reverse complement strand
TAGAGATGAGCAAAACATGGCCTAAAGGAAAAAGTGGAGAGGGTAAACAGGAGCAGATTGCAGAGCAACCAGCAAAAAAGAGCGCAAAGGCCAAGCGCGGCAGGGAGCCGAGCTGGTAAAGAGGTATAAGAGTTTCCGTCATGTGGTACGCCGAAGTAGCTTGGGAGAGCGGTAGGAGCGAGAACCAGACAAAACAGCGGCCAGAGCCACAGATAAAGCGGAAATATGGGCGAGTGTGTTGAGATTGGAAGTGCTTATTCCGTTATGCACCCAAAGCCGCTCCTGTCCAGAGGCTTTGAAACGGGAGTTGTATCTCTCGCACTCCGTGCGCAGGGCGTAGGTTCTCTTGAAATAGAGGCAGCTGCGGTCGATGGAAAGCCTGTAGTCTGTGGGGATCGTTTGGTATTTGGTGCAGCCCCTGTTTTTCTTTCCGTTGTTCCAATTCTTGTGGTTACAGGGACAAACGCCGGTTCTGGACTGGCGGAAGGGACAGCAGAATTTTTGGCGGGTGCGTCCGTTATCCGTTGTTTTTCCGTCCTTGTGCATGGAAAGGCGCGCGTCACAGATTGGATTGCCCGTGGCGAGTACTTTGCCGCCCTTAGCGATGCGCTTTTTGAGAGGGATAAAGGCTTCGCCGGCATAAACCGATTTCACGGTATTGTAGATGTTCTTCGCGTCATAGCCCTTATCGGCAAGGAACGAGCACTCCCGCAAGGGAATCGTTTGGTCAGCTGCGGCGAGGATGTCGGCAGCAACAGTGGAATCCATAACGTTGGCTGGCGTTGTCAGTTCATACAGGGGCAGCCCGGAGACACAGTCTACCAGCACATGGCTCTTGTAACCCCAGTAGAACTCATAACGCCGCTCGTTGTGCTGGTTGGAAGCGGAATGAACCCCCAGAGCACAATCTGGATCGCTTTTCGGGTGATGTTCTTTGGAAAACTTGTTTTTTACAAAGGATTTTGGATTATTCTGCTTTGTATTAGCCATGACAGGTGTGGAATCCAGTCCGATGAAGGATGCGTCCACCACACCCAGCTCATACAGCTGCCGTACCAAGTCTGCCATGACAGTCTTTAACTCGGCGTTGTCCAGTTGACGCAGGAAACGGTCATACGTCCAGTAGGACGGCAGAGGCTCCATGATGTTAAAGCCGCAGTAATGGGCAATGAGCCGGTTGTTGTCCAGATAATCCACCAGATCGGTGATTTGCGAGAAGCCCTCACACTTCATCACGATGAAAGCGCAGACCATGGCTTCTTTCGGGAAGCCCCGCCGCCCAGTCGCCGCTCTGGGCAGCGTGAAATCCAGGCTGCTGAAGAGTTTATCGTAAAATGCTGCGGCACTTTGGGATGTGAACAGCGTTACATCCTGAATGATTTCCTGTCGGTAGATTGCGGCCAGCCCCTTTCGCTGTGATTTTTTCCAACTTCATTTTACCACTTGGCGCTGGCCGCTTTCTATATCTTTTGGAGTGATTCCGGTTTTCAGCCATGCCCGGAATCCATTGATACTACTATGTTTTTCGAGTTTTGCTCATGGCTG
>JAHAEW010000219.1 GCA_018374635.1 Clostridiales bacterium | reverse complement strand
GTCCAGCAAAAGCTGGGGTTTTACGTTTGTAAGAGGTAAAATAGAAGCAGGTGGTGAGAAAGATGCTGGAACGCGGGAAGATGGATCGAAATGTAATAGAGATGGTGGAAATAGATAGCCTGGTACCAGAGGGACATCTGCTACGGAAAATAGATCAGGCTGTGGATTTCAATCGTCTGTATGAAATGGTGGAGCCTTTGTACAGCGAGGACAACGGCCGGCCGAGCGTAGACCCGGTGGTGCTGTTCAAAATGGTACTGATCCAGCATCTGTATGGACTGCCATCCCTTCGGCGGACAGCGGAGGAGGTAAGCTTAAATATAGCCTACCGCTGGTTTTTGGGGTACACCTTGCAGGAGGAAACACCGCACTTTTCCACAGTGAGCTATAATTTCCGGCATCGCTTTACCGAGGAGACGGTAGCCCAGGTATTCCGTTGGATTCTGGAGGAGGCAGCGGAGGCAGGTTATCTTTCTCCCAAGGCGGTATTTATAGACGGCACCCACATCAAAGCCAACGCCAACACCAAGAAACAGGTGAAGGTCCAGATTCCGGCGGCATCCAGACACTATGCCAAGGAACTGATGGACGAAGTAAACGCAGACCGGGAGGCCCACGGAAAGAAGCCCTTTGACGACGACGATGAGCCACCGGCTCCGCCAAAGAAGCACAGGGACAACACCTCCAAGAAGAAGCTGGCCCGACGGAAGAAGGAGAAGCAGCGTACGGTGACCCGGAGCGTGACGGATCCTGACAGCGGTCTGTTTGTAAAGGGAGAGCACAAGCAGCAGTTTGCCTATGAGGCCCACACCGCCTGTGACAAGCATGGATTTGTCCTGGAGACAGTCATTACCCCTGGAAATGTACATGACAGCGCGGCCTTTGATGAAGTGTATGACCGTGTGACAGCGGATTTCCCGGAAGTAGAAACGATTGTTGCCGATTCTGCCTACAAGACCCCGCATATCTGCAAAAAGGTATTTGAAGATGGACGTGCGCTGTCCACCGCCTACAAGCGGCCTCAGACTATGAAGGGCGGCCACGAGTGGTGGAAGTATGTGTATGATGAATACTATGACTGTGTGATTTGTCCGGAATACCAGGTGTTGTCCTACCGATCCACCAACCGGGATGGATACCGGCAGTACCAAAGCGCCCCAAAGATCTGCGCAAGCTGCCCTACCCGCCACCTGTGTACCCACTCTAAAAACTGTGTCAAAACAGTACAGCGGCACATCTGGAAGGACTATGAGGAACTGGCGGATGACGCTCGCTATACGCCTGAGTACCGGGAACTGTACCAACGCCGTAAGGAGACCATTGAACGGGTCTTTGCAGACGCCAAGGAAAAACACGCCATGCGTTATACCCAGTACAGAGGCTTGGCCCAGGTGTCCAACTGGGTGAAGCTTAAATTTGCTGCCATGAATCTCAAAAAACTGGCCAGATGGCTATGGCGGGAGAACTCTGCTTCTCTCTTTATGTTCCTCTTTTGGCCCCTATATGCCAGAAACCAGGCTCATGCTTGATGCATAGCCGGGTTTCTCGACAG
>JAHAEW010000218.1 GCA_018374635.1 Clostridiales bacterium | reverse complement strand
GCGGATCGTCACCGCCAAAAACGGCGACGGCACACAGATGCTCTACCGCTATGAGGACTACTACGACGCCACTGACGGCGACAATCTGACCCTGACCCTGGACAGCGCTATCCAGTCCTACTGTGAGAGCATCCTGAAAAAGGGCATCGAGCAGTTCGAGGTGCAGGACGGCGGCTTCTGCATCGCCATGGACCCCAATACGGGCGAAATTCTGGCCTGGGCCAACTCCCCCACCTACGATCTGAACAACCCCAGGGTGGTGAGCGATCCGGTGCTCAACCAGTATCTGGCGGACATCGAGAGCGGGGCGTACACCAAGGAGGAGGCCTACCAGAAGGCACTGGCAGAGGGGGCTTCCAGCGAGGAGGCCCGCGACAAGGCCATTTCTGCGGCAGAGACCGAAGTGCTTTACACCCAGTGGACTAACAAGGCAATCACCAGTACCTATGAGCCCGGCTCCACGTTCAAGTCCATCGTCCTGGCCGCCGCCCTGGAGGAGGGCGTGGTCACCGAGAACAGCCACTTCTACTGCCCCGGCTACATCATGGTAGAGGGCTGGTCCCGGCCCATCAGTTGCTCCAAGAAGGCGCCGGGCCACGGGGACCAGGATCTGGCCCTGGCGGTGGCGAACTCCTGCAACCCGGCCTTCGTCAAGATCGGCCAGGCCCTGGGAGCGGAGAAGTTCTATGACTATCTGGAGGGCTTCGGCTTCCTGGAGAAAACCGGCATAGACATGCAGGGCGAGATGGACACCAGTTCCCTGATCTGGCCCCGGGAGGACTTCAACACCGTCCAGTTGGCCACCGCATCCTTCGGCCAGCGGTTCCAGGTGACCCCCATTCAGCTCATCACAGCGGCCTCCGCCGTCATCAACGGCGGCCACCTGATGCAGCCCTATGTGGTCAGCCAGGTGACCGACGGCGAGGGCAATGTGCTCCAGCACAATGAGCCCAACGAGGTGCGACAGGTGGTCAGCGCGCAGACCAGTGAGCGCTGCCGTGCGATCCTGGAGAAGGTGGTGGACGGCGGCACCGGCAAGAATGCCCGGGTGGAGGGCTACCGCATCGGCGGCAAGACCGGCTCCTCCGAGACGCTGGAGACCGACCATACCATCGTTTCCTTCCTGGGCTTCGCCCCAGCGGATGACCCGCAGGTGATTATCCTGCTGGCCTACGACAACCCCAAGCCCGCCTTCCCCGGCTCCAATACCACCGCCGGCGGCTGGTATATCAGCGGCGGCAATATGGCGGCCCTGATGGCCGGAGAGCTGCTGGAGGATATTCTGGGCCACCTGGGCGTGGAGAAGACCTATACCGCCAACGCCGACGTGCTGGTGCCCAACCTGTCCGGACTGAATCTGGCGGACGCCACCTCCGCCCTCCAGAAGAACAGCCTGACCCTGCGCACCGTGGGCGACGGTGGTACCGTCACCGGACAGATCCCGGCGGCGGGGGCATCCATCCCCGGCGGCAGCCAGGTGGTGCTCTACATGGGCGAGGCGGTGCCCACCGACCAGGTGCAGGTGCCCAGCGTCATCGGCCTTACCGCCGAGCAG
>JAHAEW010000084.1 GCA_018374635.1 Clostridiales bacterium | reverse complement strand
AACTTCTTCGACGGTGAGCTGGAGAAGAAGGACGGCAAGTACCAGCTCAAGGTGGGCGAGGCCACCGTGGTGCTGGGCGGCAAGGCCCAGGAGCTGCTGACCGGGAAGGGCGTGGGCGAGCGCAAGGTGACTGTGGGCATCCGTCCCGAGCACATCGCCTTTGCCGCTGCCCCTGGCAGCGATACCGTGTCCAGCAAGGTGGACGTGTCCGAGATGATGGGCAGCGAGGTGTACCTGCACGTCAACGCCGTGGGGCGCGACGTGGTGCTGCGCATCCCCACCACCGACCTGCCCGCCGAGCACCGGGCCGGCATCCCCTACGGCACGGAGATCAACTTTGCCTTCCGCCCCGACCTCATCCACCTCTTTGACCCTGAGACCGAGAAGAACCTGATGTACTAAGGGCATTGCTCTCCGCCGATTTGTAGAACCGCCCGGACAAGCCGCACCCAGAGGAGGTGAGCGATGGAACTCTGAAGCAGACCGTTTTACCGAAAGAAAAAGGGAGGATTGCGCATTGAAAAAGATTTTTCGAGTCTGTATAGCATTGCTTCTATGTTTTTCTTTGGTTACCCCGGCATTCGCCCTGGACGGAATATGGCACAATCCCTATGGCATTGATGATCTCTATGACCATGAACCCACCGAGATATACCCTCTGACTCCCATCGCCGGTGAGATGATTTATATCAAGAGCACAACATGGCCGGTGGAGGCAGGACAGTCAGTGTGGCTCACCTATACGAAGAATGGGGAGCCCCAACCGGATATCGGCGCAGAATGGAAGTACAACAGCGGAAACAACAGCTATTGGGAGGCTGCTATTGGTCCTTTTGAAAAGGGTGATGTTATTGAGTATACCGTCTTTGCAGACAAAGATGGGCAGAACACGCAGTCTATTGGCCCGTTCTCTTTCCACGTAGTGGAATGGGAAAGGGCGCAGTCTGTAGAACTCGGTTCACAGGAAGATGGCCTTGTTGTTCTGAATGTAACGTCTGACCAAGGGGATTCTACGCCTAAGCTGGGGCTCAGCTTCCCATCTGCTGATGTCCTGCGCTTCCAGTTTTCCCCGCTGGGAGATGTGGCCTTCGAGGCAGGGGCTGCTGACTACAGTATTGAAGAGGACAGCAATAGCATCATTATTTCCACCAGCGCACTTGAAGTGACGGTTACAAAGTCGCCTTATGGCGTGGAAGTGCGGGATTTGGATACCGGCAAACTTCTGACACAGAACGGAGGCACTGGTAGCGAGCTATCCTGGCTGACGGATGGCGCCGGCTTCGTGAAAAATTTCCGTGGCAGGTATGAATCGCCTTCCAGTGAAAAGTTTTACGGATTTGGGGAGCGTTATAACGGAATTGAAAAGCGTGGAGAAACGGTGGATATTTACGTTTATAACCAGTACCAGAATCAGGGCGAAAGAAGCTATCTGGCCGTACCGTTTTTCTATTCCAGCAAGGGATACGGCTTGTATCTTGATTCCACCTATTACGCTCAGTTCGATATGGCAGACAGCGATCCGAACCAGTATACCTTTACCGTGAATACCTCTGGTGATGATCCTGTGCTGGATTATTATATTATCAGCGGAACGCCGGAAGAGGTGATTGGCGGCTATTCCGAGCTTAGTGGGAAGCCCCAGGATATGCCCAAATGGGCATTTGGGCTTTGGATGTCCGCCAATGAGTGGGATAGACAGTCCGAGGTGCTTTCGGCCGTAGAAAACGCAGAGGCCTATGACATTCCGGCCTCTGTAGTGGTCTTGGAACAGTGGAGCGACGAAAACACCTTCTATATCTTCAATGACAGCACCTATACGGCGAAGCCGGGCGGAGAGGCGTTTTCCGGCAGTGACTTTACCTACAGCGAGAAATGGCCTGATCCCGCCTCTATGGTGGATACCATCCATGACAATGGGATGAAGGTGCTGCTGTGGCAGATTCCTGTGCTCAAATACACCGATTATGCCTGGGAGCAGAAGGACAATGACGAGGCATACATGATTGAGCAAGGCTACGCCGTCGGAGACGGCGAGGGAGGCCAATACCGTATCCCATCCTCCGGGTGGTTCGGCAATAGCCTGCTTTTGGACTTCACCAATCCGGACGCGGTGGACTGGTGGATGTCTAAGCGTGCTTACCTGTTCGATGATATTGGAATTGATGGCTTCAAGACCGATGGCGGTGAAATGGTCTGGGGCCGCAATACCTCCTTCTACGACGGAAGCGATGGCCTGGAAATGCGCAATGAGTATCCGAATGCCTATATCGAAGCGTATTACGACTTTACAGAGGAAAACACCGGTACCGGTATGACCTTCAGCCGCGCCGGCACCGCAGGCGTCCAGTCCACCGGCGTATTCTGGGCTGGCGATCAGTCTTCCACCTTTGATGCGCTTCAAGATTCGATCAGCGCCGGTTTAAGTGCTGGTATCTCTGGCATCCCATTCTGGGGATGGGATCTGGCTGGATTCACCGGCGATTTCCCAACCGCAGAGCTGTACAAGCGCAGCACCCAGGCAGCGGCGTTTGCGCCTATCATGCAGTTCCATAGCGAGAAGGCAAATCCCAGCCCCAGCGAGGAACGCAGTCCCTGGAATGTGCAGGAGCGCACCGGAGATGATACCATCATCCCCACGTTCCGGTATTATGTGAATACCAGAATGAACATTCTGCCCTATATTTATAGTGAGGCACAGCAGTGCACAGAGGATGGCACCCCGCTGATGCGTGCCATGATGATCGACTTCCCGGAGGATCCGGAAGCCTACGACTTAGAAGAGCAGTATATGTTTGGCCGGTCGCTTCTTGTGGCACCTGTCCTCGAAGAGGGGCAGACCGTAAAGGAAATCTATCTGCCCGAAGGCGAGTGGATTGATTTCTTCCACAACGCTCTCACCGCCGGAGGCGGCACAAAGAATTACTACTGCGATGTAGATTCTATCCCTGTCTACGTTCGCAATGGGAGCATTATTCCCATGAATCTCAACGAAGATTATGAATTGGGCGGCTCCATCGGCAACGATGTGGACAACTACACGAATCTGACTTTCCGGGTATACCCGAAGGGTGATAGTAGCTATACACTTGTCCACAGCGACCGGTCCACGATGACCGTAAGCGCCAGCGAGGACTTTAAGAACAGCTCGGTATCCGTCTCTATCCCCGCTGCCGCTATTCCGGTCACTACGCAAGTGTTCGGCACGGAGCCGACTGGTGTCACGGTCAACGGGCAGGCCATCCAGCCCGCTGCTACCTTGGATGAATTCCAAGCTGCTCAGACGGCCTATTACTACAGCAGCAGCGAGAAGCTGGTCTATATCAAGACCGCCGCCGGTGACGCTTCTGAAATTGAGATTGAGGGGATCTATCAGGCTCCCTATGAAGCGGAACATGCGGAGCAGGCCAATGTAGCCGTAAACACAGATCACGAAGGCTATTATGGTGAGGGCTTTGTGGACCAGTTTGCCTCTGAAGGCTGTGCGGTCACGTTTACTGTGTACTCTGACAGCGACACCGCTCTGCTGGACGTTCGCTACTCTGCAGGGACTGAGGCGGCCCAGCGGACTCTGCTTGTAAACGGAGAGTCCATACTGCTCGACCTGCCGAAAACGCAAGACTGGGATAGCTGGAACACAGTATCTGTTCCCGTCGAATTGCTGCCGGGACAAAATACAATTACAATTTCCTATCAGGCGGGGAACTTCGCTGGAATCAACCTAGACTGTATCTCACTTCGGAATCAGTGACGACTTGAACCAACACAGGGAGGTGCATGGGGCTTCCCTATGCACCTCCCTGTTGTCTTATTAAGGAGGAACTGTATGCGAACGATAAGAAAACGGCTGCTTGCCCTCTTGCTGACGGTCGCTATGCTGGGTACCCTGTTTGCGGGTCTTCCGATTGCTTCGGCCGCATCGGAGGCGCTCGGAAATGTGACGGACGCCGCAGTAGATGGAAATACGCTTTTACTGACGATTGACAGCGGCGGGAGCGCGTCAGATCTGCTTACGTTGGAAGTATGCCAAGACAATATCCTTCGGGTAGATTACCAGCCAGAGTCTGTGGAACCCAGCCCAGACACCCCGATTATTGACCCTGAGCTTACTTGGGATACCACTACGGCAACGGAAATCGACATTACCGGCGATCCCATTGTGATCCAGACAGACGGCATGCGCATTGAAATCAGCCGTACGCCATGCCGCATGACGGTGATGCAGGCCGACGGAACTACGCTGTTCTGGGAACCAGAGAGCGGAGGCATCTACCACGACGGGGTGCGCTTCGTACGCGCTGAATCCAGCAATATGTATGGTATTCATGGATTTGACTGCTTCAGCGATAATGGGAACCTTCTGCGGAACGACAACAGCTCTACGGCCGCAGCAGGGCAGCAGGGAAATTCCGGCGGCCCGTTTATGTGGTCAACTGCCGGATATGGTATTCTGGTGGACTCTGACGGCGGCTATCCATATACAAACTCCACCGACCGCAAGATGGAATTCTATTATGGGGGAACGCCGGCGGAGGGCCGCCGCTACGAGAAAGAAGACGTAGAATATTTCATCATGCTGGGAGAGCCGAAGGAGATTATGGCCGGCTTCTCCAAAATCACAGGGACATCTCCCATGATGCCAAAGTGGTCTTTGGGATTCTCCAACTTTGAGTGGGATATCGACGAAGACGAGTTCTATGAAATGGTAGAGCTGTACCGGGCCAAGAATATTCCGATTGATGGTTATGCTTTTGATTACGACTGGAAACGTTATGGCGATGATAATTACGGGGAATTCACCTGGAATACGGATAACTTCCCCTCTGCGGCCTCCACGCAGCTGAAGGAGGATATGGAATCCAAGGGTATTAAGATGATTGGCATCACCAAACCCCGCGTAGTGACCAAGCTCTCTGACGGAACACCGACTGAACAAGGTGTGGACGCAGAGGCCGGAGACTACTTCTATCCGGGCCACTATGAATACACAGACTACTTCCTGCCTGTGACTGTGCGCAGCATCGATCCCTACAAAGCAGCAGAACGGAACTGGTGGTGGCTCCACTCTCAGGATGCTTTCGATCGGGGCATCGTTGGATGGTGGAACGATGAGACGGACAAGGTCTCCTCAAATGGTGCAGATTACTGGTTCGGCAACTTTACCACAGCCTTTATTTCTCAGGCCATGTATGAAGGACAGCGGGAATATACCGATGACAGCGTCCGTGTCTGGCAGACTGCACGCAATTACTATCCCGGTACGCAGAGGTACGCCACCAGCATCTGGTCCGGTGACGTGGCAACCCAATTCTACAAGGGAGAACGGGTATCTTGGGCGGCTGGACTAAATGAGCAAAAGGTTGCGATGCTGTCCACCATCAATAACGGGCAGCCCAAGTGGGGCAGCGATGGCGGCGGCTTCAACCAGAACTCCGGGAACATTGAAAACCCCAGTCCGGAGCTCTACACCAGATGGCTGCAATTCGCTTCTATGAGTCCGGTTTTCCGCGTCCATGGAACAAATCATCAACAGCGCCAGCCTTGGTACTTTGGTACAACGGCGGAAGAAGTGACCAAGTCCGCCATTCAGCAGCGGTATTCCCTGATCCCGTACATGTATTCTTATGAGCGGGAGGCCTATGACTCCGGTTTGGGGCTGGTGTATCCCCTGCTGTTCGACTATCCCGACGACGAAAACGTGGCTGACTACTCCGATGCCTGGATGTTTGGGGAGTGGCTGCTCGTTGCCCCTATCACAGAACGTGGTCAATCCGTGAAGTGGATCTATCTGCCGGAAGGCACCTGGATTGACTATAATCGCGGCACTGTTTATGAGGGCGGCCAGTATATTCCCTACAGCCTCAATAGCGAGTCTTGGACCGACATTCCGATGTTTATCAAAGAAGGCGCCATTATTCCGACGCAGGACGTGCAGGACTATGTCGGACAGGAAACTGTGGATCATGTGACGGTAGACATCTTCCCGAGCGGCCGGGAGACCAGCTTCCGCTATTATGATGACGATGGAGAAACCTATGACTATGAGGACGGCGTGTATTTCACACAGGAAATCTCCGCGCAAGGTACCGGAAATACCGAAGTGAAGATCGGTGCAGTCGATGGAAGCCACAACTCCGGATTGGACTACTATTACTTGGCCGTCCATGGCCAGGCGGCTACCGAGGTTACCAGCAACGGGAGCCTGCCCTATTATGATGACTATAATGCGCTGTTAGCGGCGCCTGGAGAAGGCTGGACAGTGGGCAAGGATGTGTATGGGGATGTAACCTATATCAAGGCCTATGCCGCTTCTGACAGCAACAGCACTTACACGCTCGAAGGCAGCAGCCCCGTCGATGCGGATGGCCAGACCTACGAAGCGGAGTATGCTTCCCTTTTTGGCGCTTCTACAGACACGCAGGCCTCTGTGAACCAGAATCACTCCGGCTACTCCGGAGCGGGGTTTGTCGACAAGCTGGAAGCCGCTGGCGCCGGCGTTACCTTCTATGCTAAGGTGGCCAATGCGGGTGATTATGACGTCACCTTCCGGTACGCCAATGGCGATGCAGCAGAGCGGTCTCTGTCGGTCTATGTCAATGGGTCTTATATCGGCAAAACCATAATGCCCTCCACCGGACACTGGGACACCTGGGCGGATTGCCTGATGCAGCTTCCGCTGGCGGCAGGAAACAACATCATCACTCTTAAGCATGAGGATGCCAGCGGAGACACCGGCTATGTCAACTTGGATTCTTGCACCGTGCCGTTCTATCCGGAAGTGATCACCGCAGAGGCCGAGAACGCCGCGCTCTACGGCACCGCCGGCACAAATCAGGATCACTGGAATTACAGCGGAAGCGGCTTTGTTGACGGGATGACTTCCGCCGGTGCGGGCGCTGAGTTTGAGATTACGGTTCCCAAGGACGGAAGCTATGAGGCATCTATCCGTTACTGCAATGGCACCCAGGCCACGGAAGACCTGAATCTGTATGTCAACGGTTCCTATATAGAGACAATCTCTTTTGGAAGTATCGGCGGAAACTGGAACGAGTGGCAGGAGCTTACCCAGACGCTGGAGCTTGATGAAGGCCGGAATGTCGTTGCGCTGCGTTACGACAGCAGCAACTCCGGCAATGTAAATCTGGACAAGCTGTCAGTGAAGACAGAGCCCGACGCCACAATTTCGGTCCCCTTGGTGGACAATGGCGGATTCGAGCGGGACACCTCACAGAGCAGCGCCTGGACAGAGTGGCACCCTGATGGTCAGGCAGTGGCCTATGGAGTAGACTCCGGATCTGGCACAAATCCGCCAGAGTCCCCATATGCCGGGGATAAGCGGGTTTACTTCTACAGCAGCAGCGCATACCAGCAGAGCATCCACCAGGGAATCAATCTTCCGAATGGAACCTATACCGTTCAAGCCTGGATAAAGGTTTCCAATACGGCTCCAGACATTGGACGCATGGAGGTCACTGGTTATGGAGGCGACAGCATCTATGTTGATATGCCTTATGCAGGAACCGGGTGGAGGCTGGTTGAGACGGATATCACCGTTACAACAGGCTATCTGGACATTGGGTTCTACTGCTCCAGCCTAGGCGGTACAACTGTGCATATAGACAATGTTAAGATTTTGAATAAATAGCGGAATTTAATGAGTTAACTAAAAGATTATTATCTAAATATACTTAAATCGAAGAACATACCCGAAGAGGGACGGGCCTCCGCAAAAGCGGAGGCCCGTTCCTCTCTATCGGATTCGCATGTCAGGAGGGGGAAAGCTAGACAAATGCAAGAGATAGCGCTGGAACAAAGGACAAAATCAACAGCAATACACAGGAGACCAGGAAAAATGGTACGACCCATTTGAGCATGCTCTCCATCTTGATTTTGGCTACGGCCGCACCCACGAAGAGGTTGCAGCCATAAGGAGGCGTACACAGACCAACAGCTAGGTTTACCGACATGACAACACCGAAGTGTATGGGATTGATGTTGAACGCCTGGATGGTAGGCAGCAGCATAGGCGCGATGATGATGATGGCGGGCACGGTATCCAGAAAACAGCCCACGATCAGCAGAAACACATTGATGACCAGCAACAACACTACAGGGCTGTCGGACAGATTGGCCATAAAGTTGGTGATCATCTGGGGGACCTGTTCGAAGGTCATGAAGGTGGAGAACACTGTGGAGGTGCCCAGCAGGAAGGAAGTAACGCCGTTGAGGACAGCGGCGGACACAAAAGTTTTATACAGGTCCTTCCAAGTCATGTCGTGGTACACGAACAGGGACACGATGATGGAGTACACAACGGAGACAGCGGCGGCCTCAGTGGGAGTGAAGAAGCCAGAGTAGATGCCACCTAGGATAATAAAGGGAGAGAGCAGAGCCCAGAACCCGTCCTTGGTGGCCTTGCCTACCCGGTGTAGCCGTTCTTTCCAGAACTGGATCATGGGAATCCTTTCTCCGACGGGCCCAAGCTCGGGTTTGTGGACCTCGGTGCCAGTGCGCTTGCAGATGATGATGTTTACCATCAAAAATACCAGGCCGATCATAACGCCGGGGATGATACCGGCCTTGAAGAGATCAGGCACGGAGGTTTTGGTTGAAGCTCCGTAGAGCACAAAGGACAGGGAGGGCGGAATGATGGGCCCCACGATACCGCCGAAGCAGACCAGAGTGGCGGCGTAGGAGGAATCATAACCCTTGCGCTTCATTTCGGGGATCATCATGCCGCCGATGGCAGAGGTGGTGGCCATGCCGGAGCCGGTAAGGGCGCCGAAGAACATGCAGGCCAGCATGGAAACGCACCCCAGGGCGCCGGTCACAAAATCGATCAGCGCAGAGGCAAAGTCCACGATCCGCCGGGCGATACCGCCAGTGGACATGATGGTGCCGGCCAGCATGAAATAGGGGATGGCCATGACCGTAAACGAGAAAATACCTGAATAGCAGTATTGAGCGTTGACCACCATGTTCAGATCCGAGAAGAAAAACATGGAGATCATGGTTGCGCCGCCAATGGCGAACCCCACAGGTACACCGATCGCCAGCAGGACAAACAGCAAAATCAACAGGACAATGACTGCATCCATGCTTAATCCCCCCCTTCCCGGGCCTTGGTGTCAGCGGGTAATTTGCCATTGATGAGGGTGAGGGCAGAGCGCTTGATGCTCACCAGTGTGCGGAGAATCATCAGTCCGCAGCCCAGCACCACCGCCAAGTAGCCCCAGGAGGTGCTGATCTTGATGCCAGCATAGGGCACATTGCCCTGAGCGACCACCAGTTCCACGCCATAGTAGAAGATGACGGCGCAGATGATAATCACGACGATATCGGAAATGATGTTGACGATCTGGGCCAAGCGGAAAGGCAGCCGATCCGTGAGCATAGTGATTTTAATATGCTCGCCTTCCCGCTGACCTAGACTGATGCCCATCCAGGAGATCCATACGAACAGGAATTTCCCCAGCTCTTCCGACCAGGACAGAGAATTGCCGGCCTTCCGCATGATGACCTGGACGAAAATGATGATGACCATCAAGGCAAACATGGAGACGATGATGACTTCTTCAATGTGATTTAGGATTGAAAAAAATCTGCTTTTTGCTGAATTCATAGACAAATTAGATGTATCACTGAAATACACCTTTTCCCCCTCTCTCTACAGCATATTATAGGTTCCCAACCAGGCCGTACCGATGGCTTAGGCGGGCCTATATATAGTTTCCTCTAGGGTCAGCTCTGGGGAACGGTGGCTAGCCAGCGGTCCATCAGATCGTCGCCGATCTGCGCACGCAGATCGTCATACACAGGCTGCACCGCCTCCTTGAAAGCAGCGACCTCTTCATCGGTGAGCTCCTCCACAGTGGCGCCTTCCTCCTTGAAGCGCTCAATATACTCCATTTCGTTGGCGCGCTCCTCCTCGCGCTGCTGCTCGCAGGCCAAGGCCACGCCCTCCTCGATCAGCGCCCGGTCCTCAGGATCCAGGGACTCGATCCATTCCAGGGAGCACACAATGGGGAAGGGGGAGCTTGCGTGGTTGGTAATGGTGATGTAGGGCGCGATCTCATGGATGTTGAAGTCATTGAACACACCCAAGGAGTGGTCAAGTGCCTCGATGGTGCCTGTGGAGAGGGAGGTCAGCACTTCGTTCCAGGACATGGGGGTAGGACTACCGCCCATAGCGTCCCAGGTCTTGATGTCCAGATCGTTCTGCGCCACGCGGATCTTCTGGCCATGCAGATCCTCGGAATTGTGGTAGGTACTGGTGCGGCTGATCACCTGACGCATTCCATTATAGAACATGCCAACGCAGTAATAGCCGGAGGGTGCCAAGGTCTCGTTAAACAGCTCCAGACCGCCATTTTCAAAGGTGCCCTGCACCCAGTCCTCATAGGTGGGGTACAGGTAGGGTAGGTCTACCGCGCTAGTCGCGGGTCCGGACACGGAACTTACCACGGAGGATAGGTCGAACTCCATGGTGAGAGTGCCCAGCTTTACACCGGCCACCATGTCGGGGGAGTCGCCCAACTGGCCATTGGGGTAAACCTCCACTTTGAAACGGCCGGGCGCCTGCTCTTCCAGCCACTCGCCTAGCCAAACGCTCCACTTGTGAGTGGAACGCGTATCAGAGTCGGTATGGCCAATTTTGATCACAATGGGTTCCTCAGAACTAGTGCTGCCAGTGTTGTTGGCAGAGGGGTTATCATTACCGCCACTGCTGGCACTCGGGCGGCTACAGCCGGAGAAAAGAGCCAGGCTCATGGCTGCCGCGAGAGTAAGCGCTAAAAATTTTTTCCGTTTCATAGTTCTCTCCTTCCTGTTCATTGCAGATGGTTCTATCTTTCAGCGGATAGGCCGCAGACATTCGCCGTTTAGGCCAGGGACAGGATCCTGCGGGCCTCGCCGGGGTTGGCGATCTCGCGGCCCAGCTCCTTGGAGAGGCGGACCACCTTGGCCACCAGCTCACCGTTGGAGGCGGCTTTGTGGCCCTTGCCCAAGTAGATGTTGTCCTCAAAGCCAACGCGGACGTTGCCGCCCATTACGATGCCGGCGGCGGCCATGTCCCAGGCGCTGCGGCCGATGCCGGTGACGGTCCAGGTGGAGCCGGAGGGGATTTGCTTGACTAAGTAATTCAGGTTGCCCACCGTGGCGGGGGTGCAGCCGGACACCCCCAGCACGAAGTTGAACTGCAGGGGGGCGCCGGGCACCAGGCCTTTCTTGGCCATGTTCAGGATGGTGTCCAGATGGCCGATCTCAAAGCACTCATACTCGGGCTTGATGCGGTTCTCGATCATCCGCTGACCAAAGGCCCGCATGGTAGGCATATCGTTGACGAAGATGTCGTCGCCGAAGTTGCAGGTGCCGCAGTCCAGGGTGGCCATCTCGGGGAAGAGCTCGGTGGGCTGAAGGCGCTCCTCCGGGGTCATGCCGGTGGCGCCGCCAGTGGAGGGGATCAGGATGACGCCAGGACAGGCCGCCTTGATGGCGTCCAGCACTACGCGGAACCGTTCCCGGTCCTGGGTGGGGGTGCCGTCGTCCCAACGGACATGCACATGAATGACCGCCGCGCCCGCATCATACGCGCTCTTGGCCTCTCGTACCATCTCCTCCACGGTGTAGGGGACAGCGGGGCTGTTTTCCTTGGCGACCTCCGCGCCGCAGATGGCTGCGGTAATGATGAGTTTTTCCATCATTCTCACTTCCTTTCTTAAACAAATTTTATTTGCAGTAGCGTTTTGTGAAGTAATCTCGTAGCTTCTCCTCCCTTCGCACAGCGTCAAAGGCAATTTCAGCATGGCCGGGGTAATATCCATTTCCGATAAGCATGGGCACATATTTCTTGATGCCCTCGGCCCCCAGAGACGCTTTGGCAAAATCAGTACTCATGCTGAAAAAGTAGATCATTCCCGTATCTTTAGTTACAAGCACCGTGGCCAATTCCGTATTAGGTACACTCACGGTGTTGACCGTGAAGTCCGCCAGTTGGTCACCCAATGCATTCTGGTAAATATCCAGGGCCTCCAGAGGCTTCTTGGCATCGGCTTCCAGCACAACGTCCGCAATGCCCAGGCTACGCACAATCTCACACTGCCGGGGGGAATATTCCATGCAGATCACCTTGCCAGTGGGAGCTACCCGTTTTTTAGCCTCCGCCAGGCAGAGAAGCCCGGCCTTGCCGGCACCCACCACTACCACGGTATCTCCCGCCTTGACGTGGACTGCGACTTGGGCCGGGGCACCGGCCACATCCATCAACGCCAGGCTAAGCTGGTCGCCAAGGTCCTTCGGAAGCTTGGTGTAAATGCCGCTCTCGAACAGTATGGCGCTGGCCTTACAAAAGACCTGCTCGGTGTCCACGTCAATGGACGTGATCTCATTAATTTTTAGAGGAGTGAGTGACAGGGACACTAAAGTGGCGATCTTATCGCCCACCTGGGCGTCTGTAGAGCCAGCCAGATCGGCGCCAATCTCCTTGATGCGACCGATCAGAATACCGCCAGATTTTGTTACCGGGTCTTGGAACTTTCCGCGCTCGTCCACGATCTTCTGGATCTCCTGGGCGATCCGGTTCACATCGCCGCCACACTCTTGCTTGATGCGGCCAAAGGCTGTGGCCGTTGGCTGGAGCGCGATGACGTCGATCAGAATCTCATTGGAACAAATAGTGGGGGAGTTGTCCACCCGTTCTGCTGCCTGCGGAAGCAATCCTTTGGGGGAAATGACACGATGGCTTCCGTATGGATCTCCTCGCATGGTAGAGTCTCCTTTCTGTAGCGAAATACTATATTTTTGAACTGCAAGCTGCGTGCCAACTCATTTTTTGATATTTTTACTAGTTTTATCTTTAGTGAAACGGGAATTCGAAGTCCATTAACAGAAGAGCGAACCATAAATTGATCGAACGATCAATTTATGGTTCGCTTGTGATTCAAAAAATGTTCACTTGTCTTCCGATTGAAGACCGTACAGATTTAATTTTCGGACTACAGAGGATTGACTAATCCCCAGCATGTTGGCAATCTTTCGAGTGGACTTGTACCGTTGCTGGTATAACTGGAGGATTTCCCGTTCCCGCTGGCTCAACATTTCCTTCAGAGAACCGCCGGTGGTCTGCTTGTGAAAATCCGGAGATGGAACGGCTGCTGCTACAGAAGGCGGCTCCACGCTGTCCATGGAGAGGACTTGGAGCACGTCCCGCGCCTCAATGATCCGGTTATTTGTCATAATCATCAACCGCTGGATCAGATTTTGCAACTCGCGGATATTTCCGCGAAAGGACTGGTTCTCCAGAAATTCCAGTGCTTTTGCGCCTAGCGACTTTTGAAGCCCGAATTCCAGGTTGTATCGCTCTACAAAGTATTTGGCTAAGGGGATGATGTCTGCCCGGCGCATGCGCAGAGGCAAAACAGTGATGGGATAGACGTTCAGCCGGTAGTAAAGATCCTCTCGGAATTCCCCGGCCTG
>JAHAEW010000083.1 GCA_018374635.1 Clostridiales bacterium | reverse complement strand
TCTCCGGAGGCAATACCAGCACTGCACTGTTTGTATTCACTGTTACCCTGGATTCCAAAGTAAAGCTGGCAGCAAAATTCTTAGAGGTCCGGCACTGTTTTATGTTTCTATCCCGTAGCATAAATTGTAAAGCTAAAAAAGAAATCCCTTGAAACCATTTCGTTTCAAGGGATTTCTGCAAAGGACGGTCAAAACCGATATTTCTATAAAATTAAAAAACGCCGCGAAGCGGCGATACCAAATCACAACCCAGCGCAGCGGTTGTGATTTGGAAAGGATGAGCAGCGGCGTGAGTGCGCTCTGACTTTTGTAAAAAAGTCGGAGCAAGCGATACAAAGCTTGCTCCGACGTGGTCCGAGTGGGGAGACTCGAACTCCCGGCATCTTGCTCCCAAACGCTTGAACCAAATTTTTTGTGGTAATTTGTAGTGCTTTCCAGCGCTTTCTGCTCAGTATCCGATATTTTTTGACGCTCTTAAATCCGCTGTTTCCACGTGTTCCGGCCCTGACTGTGGTCAAATATGGGGTCAAAAACGCTTCCTGACCAGGGGCGGCAGGTGTCTGCCAGTCCCGGCTGGGAAGCGTTTTTTTCGTGAGAGAAGTCACTCGATTTCCATCAGCTGCTGGGCGGCATCCATGGCCGCCCGCTTATCCCGAATCTGTGGATCGTCATACGACTTTCTGCGGCACATCCAGCAGGAGCAGTGGATCTTCCCTTTGGACAGCCGTCCGGCGGCACCGCGTGCCCATGCGGAGACAAACTCTTCGCCCCCAAGCTGGCGGAGGATCGTTTCCTTGCGATGGATCGCACGCATGCGCTGTTTGCGATAGTAACTGCGGTCTCTGTTCAATTGTGCTCACTCCTTGACAGTTCGGGCCGCCTGCAAGAGTCGTCAAGGAAACATGCTCTCTTACAGGCAACCTATCTGCCAAGAAGAAAAACGGTGATAACCCATCATTTTTTGACCCTTTCTGTTTTGGCTATTTTACCTCTGTAAAGGGTGTTAAGCAAGTCTTTTCTGTAGGGTAGGCATATCAATTTTTCACACGCCTATTCAAAGAATAAGGGCCGAAGGCTATCCTCTATCTGCTCAACAGCCACTGAATGCCCACCACCGTCCGCTCGATTCCCCGGACGAAGTGATTTCCGGGATTTAGCTGGAGCACCGTGTCGATGCCCTTGTTCTGGTAAAAGGTCTGGATCTCCTCTGTATTTTCCTGAACTGTTTTCAGGACTGGATTGCGAGTCTTGGCCTCCTTGTCCCCCAGAGAGAAATAGATGCAGTCCGGCCGGCTCTTCGGCTCGTGGGAGAAGATGTATTCCTTGAAACCTGGAAACCACAAGGATCCGGACATACACCCTACCCGTGAGAACACATCTGTCTGGTAGATGGTGTACAGGGCGAATAGCCCTGCCAAAGAGTACCCAGCAATTCCACGCCATGCTGGAGGCCCGACCAACTCTTTTTCTGCCCTGGGTATGATTTCTTCAACCAGCAGCCGCAGATAGTCGTCCGCACCGCCGGTGAAAGACTCCCCGTTCTTGAACGCCGCCGGGCCGTCCCACGGGGCCATGTCCCGGTTCCAGTCCAAATCGCTGATGGCCACTAAAGTAAACGGTGGACAACCAGCCGTCTGCGCCGCCTCAAATACCTTCTGCCCCTCGTTAGAGTAAGTATTCAGGTAGATTATAGGAGCGTTCAGTACTACGCATGGAAAGACAGCTATGTGCTTATCCCCAAAAATAAATGCGTGCATGAATTCACCGACTTTCTGATTTGTCCCTATTATAGCATATTTCTAACTCGGCACAATTTTAAATGTTGAATTTTGTGTATTTATGTTGCGGTTTCCACTTGTATCTGTTATACTGCTAATTAGATAATAGGAAATTTTTTCATAGACAAAAGAAACAGATACAGAAAGGGCGATTTTATGACCGCAAATGAACAGCTGGCCTCTGTAGGGAAGAACATCCAGGAAAAGGCCACTCTCATCTGGAATGTGGCGAATACCCTCTTTGGCGCTTTCAAGCCTCATGAGTATGGTCTGGTGATTCTGCCGATGGTGGTCATCAAGCGGTTCCACGACTGCCTGCTGCCAACCCACCAGGCGGTATTGGATACTTACAAGAAGGTGGAGCATCTGGCGGTCAAGGAGGGGTTCCTGCGGACTGCCGCCGGATACCAGTTCTATAACACCAGCCCTTTCACCTTTGAGACCCTACGGGCGGACCCGGAGAACATCAATGACAACTTCCGGGCCTACCTCAATGGCTTTTCCGACAATGTTCAGGACATCCTCTCCCGCATGAATTTCAGCGCACAGATCGACCGCATGGAAGAGGCGGGCCTGCTCTATCAGGTCATCGTGGACTTCTGCTCTGACAAGGCGGATATGGGGCCAGAGAAGATCAGCGCCGTGGATATGGGCTACATCTTCGAGAATCTGGTCCAACGGTTTTCCGAGTCGTACAACGAGGAGGCCGGAGCACACTTTACCAGCCGGGACATCATTTACCTGATGTGCGATCTGCTGGTGACTGGCGACCAGAACGCCTTTAACGGGGATGGCATCACCAAGACGGTCTACGACATGACCATGGGCACCAGCCAGATGCTCACCTGCATGGAGGAGCGGCTGAAGCAGTTGGATGCCGATGCGGATGTCACCTGCTTTGGTCAGGAGCTGAACCCCTTCACCTTTGGTATTGCCAAGGCCGACATGCTGATTCGCGGGGGTGATCCCGACAACATGCAGTTCGGCGACACGCTGGACGACGATAAGTTTGACGGCTACCAGTTTGACTACTGTATCTCCAATCCCCCCTTCGGCATCGACTGGAAGCGGGAGGCCGCTGCGGTGGAAGCGGAGCATAAGAAGGGGTCTGCAGGCCGTTTCGGCCCCGGCCTTCCCAGCAAGAGCGACGGGCAGATGCTGTTCCTGCTCAACGGCCTGTCCAAGCTGAAACCGGAGGGCCGCATGGCCATCATCCAGAACGGCTCCTCCCTGTTCACCGGGGACGCCGGGTCCGGTCAGTCGGAGATCCGCCGGTACCTGATCGAGAGCGACTGGCTGGATGCCATTGTGCAGCTCCCCAACGACAGCTTCTACAACACCGGCATCGCCACCTACATCTGGATTATCACCAAGGACAAGCCCTCGGAGCACATCGGGAAAGTACAACTCATTGACGCCAGCAAGTGCTATGAGTCCCGCCGGAAGTCCATCGGCAACAAGCGGGTAGACATCACCGAGGCCTGCCGGGAGCTGATCGTCCGGGCCTACGGGGAGTACCGGGACCAGACCTATGAGCGAGAGCTGGAGTCCGGGGAAAAACTCGTCTGCAAGAGCCGGGTGCTGGACAGCGTGGCCCTGGGCTACAACAAAATAGTGATAGAAAGCCCAATGAAACTTTATTATGAGATTTCAAAAGAACGGGTGGATTTTTTAAGAAACTGCGGCGAAGAGTTTATTGAAAAACTGAAAGAGTCAGTTGGAGAGGATATTAAAATTCTACCCGCAATTCTAACAACTCAATTTATGCATATGACCGCAGATATTTGTACAGATCTTGGAATCGGGAAAAGGTACGATGATATTGAACAATTCGAGGATGAATTAGAAGATGCGTGGCGAAAAAGGTGTGGCATGGAAAAAGGCACTGCGCATCCGGATGTCCTGAATTTTACAGCCTTATTTTTGGCCATTAGATGTAATGAGGGTAAGAAACTGCGGGAGAAAAATGGGAAATTAGTTGCCGACCCCTCTAAACGGGATACGGAGAATGTGCCGCTGGATGAGGATATCGACGCCTACTTTACCCGTGAAGTCCTGCCCTATAACCCGGATGCATGGATTGACAAGAGCAAAACCAAGGTGGGCTATGAGATCCCCTTCACACGCACCTTCTATGAGTACAAAGAGATCGAGCCTGCCGACCAGATCGCCCAGCGCATCGAGGAGCACGAGCACGCCCTGATGCAGAGGCTCCACGACCTGTTTGGGAAGGACGGTGAGTGAGATGACCCCGGCCAAGGGCTATACGGAAATGAAAGACAGTGGAGCAGACTGGATTGGAAAAATCCCGGCAACTTGGGATATTTCGAAAATTGGTACACTCTATACGCAGAGAAATGAAAAGGTAAGCGACAAAGATTATCCACCGCTGTCTGTTACCATGAAAGGCATCTTACCCCAACTCACTACTGCTGCCAAAACAGATGACAGTGATAACCGAAAACTTGTAAGGGTCGGAGATTTCGCAATCAACAGTCGTTCTGATAGACGAGGATCATGCGGTATTTCGCCGTATGATGGGTCGGTTTCTCTTATCAACACGATTTTGATTCCCCGCAAAAAAATGCACCCCGGATATTATGACTGGCTTTTCCATACAACCTTGTTCGCTGATGAATTCTATAAATGGGGGCATGGCATAGTCGATGACCTTTGGACTACTCGTTGGCAGGAGATGAAACGCATCCTCGTCCCTGTTCCCCCGTATGAAACACAATCCGCCATCGCTTCCTACCTCGACACCCAGTGCGCCAAGATCGACGAGATCATCGCCCAGGCCAAGGCCAGCATCGAGGACTATAAACAGTGGAAGGCCTCCATTATCTACGAGGCCGTCACCAAGGGCCTGGACCCGAATGTGGAAATGAAGGACAGCGGGATTCCTTGGATTGGGAAAGTGCCAACACACTGGCGAGTCACAAAAATTAAGAATTTTGTTTCTATCCGTTCAGGTATAACACTTGGTAAGCAGTATCCTCCCGGTACACAATTAATTTCCTGTCCTTATCTACGGGTTGCAAATGTTAAAGCTGAGTATGTTGATTTGCAGGATGTTGCCACAATCATGGTTACCAGTGAGGAAGCTGAAAAATATGCTTTGAAATCTGGTGAACTACTTATGACAGAAGGTGGAGACCGGGATAAGCTTGGGCGCGGAACAATCTGGCATGGTGAGATCCCTGGTTGCCTTCACCAGAATCATGTTTTCGCTGTGCAGGTAAATGAAAAATATATGCTTACTAAATTTTTAGATTACCTCACGGCATCACCAGTTGGCAGGGAGTATTTTGACTTAACGGCCAAAAAAACCACTAATTTAGCAAGCACGAATTCAACGACGATACTTCAATTTTCAGTTCCAATACCCCCATTGACTGAACAAGAGAAAATTATTGCGATATTGGATCGGTATACCGCTACTATCAACGAAGTAATTGCTGAAAAGGAGACTCTTATGTCTGATCTGGAGTCCTACAAAAAATCCCTCATTTATGAGGTCGTGACCGGGAAAAGGCGGGTGTGCTGAAATATCACATCTTCGAGAAAGGAATGAAAAATATGAGCAGGAACATTACTAAATTCCCAATCAGTTACGCTGAAAGGCATAAGAATATATTGGGGCCTCTTGCTGTCGAATGTCAGGTTTCAGGGCGCTATTTACAATTCCATGAAAAGTCCGCTGTCCTGGATACCGGAGAATTTATTTCCGTTGATGTAATGGCAATGCCTGATGATGGCAAGCCTGCGAGAAAAATCTGTGGATTAGTAATCAAGAGAGAAGACTTATTGGAAGCGTTGAAACATGTTACGCCTTCCGATTAAGTACCAGGAGGAATAAAGTATGCCTGACAACGAAAAGCAATTTGAACAGGATATTGAATCCTTTCTGATCTCTCCCGCTGGCGGCTGGCAGAAGGCCTCTGACGCAGGCTACCGGGCCTCTATGGACTCCGGCATGGCCCTGGACCTCGGCACCCTGGTGGAATTTATCAAAGCCACCCAGCCCATCCAGTGGCAGCGATTTGAAAAGCAGTGCAACTCCGATCCAGAGAAGAAATTCTACAAGGCCTTTGAGAATGCGGTGGAGAACGACGGCCTGATCAGCGTCCTGCGCCACGGGTTCAAGCACCGGGGGATCGAGTTCCGGGTGTGTTACTTCAAGCCGGAGTCCACCCTGAACGATGTGGCTGTCAAACACTATGGTCAGAATATCTGCCAGTGCATCCGGCAGTGGCGCTATTCCGGCCAGAACAGCAACAGTGTGGACATGATGCTGGCCGTCAACGGCATCCCAGTGGTGGCGATTGAATTGAAAAATCAGCTCACGGGCCAGAGCGTGGACAACGCCAAGCGGCAGTGGATGTTTGACCGTGACCCCAAGGAACCGGCGTTCCGGCTGAACCACCGCATCCTGGTGTTCTTTGCTGTGGATCTCTACGAGGCGGTGATGACCACCAAACTGGACGGGGCCAAGACCTATTTTCTCCCTTTCGACCAGGGCAGCAATGGCCCCGGCAAGGACGGTGGTGCAGGTAATCCGCCATCTTCGGATGGGGATTATGTGACCTCCTACCTCTGGAAAGACGTTCTGCAGAAGGACAGCCTGCTGGACATCATCCAGAAGTTCATCAATCTCCAGGTAAAAAAGGAGAAGGTGCCACAGAAGGACGGTACCCAGAAGGAGATCACCAAGAAGTCCGTCATCTTCCCCCGGTATCACCAGATGGATGTGGTGCGGAAATTGGTCCAGGATGTCAGAACTAATGGCCCCGGCAAAAACTATCTGGTGCAGCACAGCGCCGGTTCCGGGAAGTCCAACTCCATCGCCTGGACCGCCTACCGGCTCGCCAGCCTGCACGATGACAACAACAAACCCATTTTCAACTCCGTGGTTATCGTGACCGACCGCACGGTGCTGGATGCCCAGCTCCAGGAGACTATCTCCGGCTTTGACCACACCCTGGGTTCCGTGGTCACCATCGGTGAAAAGAAGTCCTCCAAAGACCTGCGGGATGCACTGAACGACGGCAAGCGGATCATTGTCACCACCTTGCAGAAGTTCCCGGTTATTTATGAGCAGGTGGACGACACCACCGGTAAGTCCTTTGCCATCATTGTGGACGAGGCCCACAGCAGTCAGACCGGGCAGAGCGCCATGAAGTTGAAAATGGCCCTGGCGGATACCCACGACGCTCTCAAGGAGTATGCGGAACTGGAGGGCAAAGCGGAGGATGAACTGGAAGATGCCGAGGATGGGCTTGTGCGGGAGATGATCACCCACGGCAAGCACAAAAACCTGAGTTTCTTTGCCTTCACAGCCACGCCAAAGAATAAGACGTTGGAGATGTTTGGGGAGGAATATGCGGACGGCTCCTTCCACCCCTTCCACATTTACTCTATGCGGCAGGCCATTGAGGAAGGTTTTATTCTGAATGTGCTGGAGAACTACACCACCTACAAAACCTGCTTCCAGATTGCCAAGAACACCCCGGACAACCCGGAAGTGCCTACCACAAAAGCCATCAAAACCATCCGGCGCTTTGAGGAACTGCATCCTCATAACTTACAGCAGAAGGCAGCCATTATCGTGGAGACCTTCCGGGACGTAACAAAGCACAAGATTGGCGGGAAGGGGAAGATGATGGTTGTCACTGCCTCCCGACTTGCGGCGGTTCGCTATTACCATGAGATTAAGGCTTACTTGGAGGCAAATCACTATGATGACATCGAGATCCTGATTGCTTTCTCTGGAAGTATCAAGGACCCGGACGAGGCAGATGGTCCAGAGTATACCGAAAGCGGCATGAACCAGGATAGGGCCGGAAACCGGGTCAGCGAGGCTCAGACCAAGCAGGTATTCCACGACGAGGGTGATGTGTTGATCGTGGCGGAGAAGTACCAGACCGGCTTCGACGAGCCACTGCTGCACACCATGATTGTAGACAAGAAACTGCGAGATGTGAAGGCCGTCCAGACTTTGAGCCGTCTGAACCGTACTTATCCCGGTAAAGAAGATACCTACATTCTGGACTTTGTAAATACCAAGGAAGAAATCCTGGAGGCCTTCCAGCCCTACTACCAGGAGACCAGCCTCTCCGAGGAGATCAATGTTGATCTGATCTACAAGACTCAGAAGCAGCTCCGGGAGTTCAAACTGTATAATGACAGCGACATAGAAACCGTTACTAAAATCTATTTTTCTCCAGACGCGAAAAAGGTTGGCTCGGTGCAGGCGAAGATTTCCAATGCCCTGCTTCCTGTTGCCAAGGCCTACAATCAACTCAGCAAGGATGACCGCTACCAGTTCCGCCGTCTAATCCGGGCCTTTGTGAAATGGTATAACTACATTTCTCAGATCGTGCGGATGTTTGATAAGGACCTCCATAAGGAGTATCTCTTCTGCTCCTATCTCTCCAAACTGATCCCTGCGGAACCTTCTACTCCCTGGGACCTGGAGAACCGGGTGAAGCTGGAATACTACCGTCTGGAAAAGACCTTTGAGGGAGCGATCACTCTGGAAGAAAAGCCGACGGCCCTGGAGCCTGCAAAGACAAAGAAGGGCGTCAATATGAACACGAAAAGGGACCCGCTGGAGGAGGTCATTGAGAAGATCAATGAGACCTATAAAGGCGATTTTACTGAAGCAGACAGAGTCTTGATTGGAACTTTGCGGGAAAAACTTCTGGCGGATAAGAAACTCCGAAAAGCGGCAAAAGTAGATGGTCAGCAAATCTTCGAGAAGAATGTTTTCCCCAAGATCTTCGACCAGACCGCCCAGGCGTCCTACATTGAGAGTACAGAAACCTATACAAAATTGTTCGAAGACACCGCTAAGTACAAGGCCGTCATGGTTGCCCTGGCAAAAGAACTGTATCGGGAACTTCGGAACGGTCAGGAGGGATAACAATGCCGAGAGCAAAGAAAGACGGGCAACATATCAACTGCTACATCGATAGAACCCTCTGTGAGCGGCTGAAAGCCTATGCGGATGAAAAGGGGCAGACGATGACGATGGCGCTGGAACGAATCTTAAAACAATATTTTGAAAGCGAAAACAAAGAGGCTATCGATAAAGATGATATGGAGGCATTGTGCTCTGATGAGTTTGAAAAGAGAAAAGGACTGTAATCATTATGCAAAAGAAAATCTCTATTTTCTCTTTCTTTGCTGGGATAGGAATCTTAGATTTAGCGTTCGAAAAAAGCGGTTATAATATTGTATTCGTTAATGAATATGATGACCTTTTCATGGCCTCATATCAGTATGCACGAACACAAATGACTCATCTGGTTCCGCTATATGGATATCACAATGATAGTGCGGAACGCTATGCAAAAAAGCGCGGGAAAAGGAAACTTATCAACCTTGTTGCAAAAGAAAGAGAAAAAGGAAATTTGGTCGGTTTCATTGGCGGTCCTCCTTGCCCAGACTTTTCGGTTGCGGGGAAAAATGCTGGTGTTGTTGGCGAAAATGGTCGATTAACTAAGGTATATTTTGATATTATCTGCCGTTGCCGTCCAGATTTCTTCCTTTTCGAAAATGTTAAAGGACTGGTAAAAACAGAAAAGCATCGAGCATTCTATAACGAAATGATGATGAAAGTTCAGGCCAATGGCTATATTATAGATGAAAAAGTCCTTAACGCTCTTGCATATGGAGTCCCACAATTTAGAGAGCGTGTGTTTATGGTGGGCATTCAAAAGGGAATATATCAGAATCCGCCTGATGCATTGTCATTTGCATGGGACAAATACGCCCTCTTCGAAACAGCGGATATATTGAGGAGGGATTGGCCCAAACAACGAGAATTTGCAGTAGATAGTCCTTATGAGTTCTCATTTGAGAGAATTCCCAAAAGGCTTACTGTTGAGTATTGGTTCAATAAAAATGATGTCGAAGATCATCCGAATGGTAAAGATATATTCCAAGTGAAAAAGGGCCGAGAAAAAATTGCAACTATTGCAGAAGGCGACACAAGCGGCAAGTCATTTAAACGGCTGCATCGATGGAGATACTCTCCGACTGCAGCGTACGGGCACAATGAAGTACACCTTCACCCTTACAAAGAGCGCCGTATTTCTGTTGCGGAGGCAATGGCAATTCAATCTTTACCCAAAAAATTTCTTGTGCTCCCAACGCTTTGCTTATCAAAGAAATTTAAAATGATAGGTAATGGTGTTCCGTATTTAATGGCTGTAGCAATTGCAAAAACACTAAAGGATACATTAGAAACCATACGGGAGGATGGGCCATGAAAAAAATTGTGATCGATCCACGTGTCATAAAGCATTTGGGCAGAGATTTGATAACATCACCTGAGGTTGCTGTAATTGAATTAGTAAAAAACTCTATTGATGCCAAGGCAAAACATATCAACTTGCGCTTGTACAACAACTATTCACATTATGAGTCGCTCCCTAATTATGTTCGAGCGGCTATCCCTAAGCAGTATCTTGACTTACCGATGTTGATTGTCGAAGATGATGGACGCGGTATGACTAATGCCGCCCTGGATGATGGCTTTTTGAAAATTGCTACAGATATTAAAACCAACGAAGAAGGAACACTTGGTGAAAAAGGTATCGGTAGGCTGGCTACACAGAGACTTGGGACGGCATTGCTTGTAGAGACTTCCTCTGTGGAGGAAAGTCAAACTTCGTATGTTTTTATCGATTGGAATGATGTGATTAATGGTGTGGAAGAGGTTCCCAACTTTGAAGGCCCTGCAACTCCTCATCATACTCGCTTGATCATTTTCAATGTAAATTTAGAGGACTACATCGATAATGCAATGCAATTCGAGCAGTTGTCCTTGGACAACTCAAACGTACAGGTTCAAATTAACCGAGAGCTTAAGTCTGCGCTCAATTTTTTGATTTCCCCCTTTGATAATTCGAAAGAAACATTACCTATACCCCAGCTCAGGTTTTATTTTGATGATTATGAAATCGACATCACTTTCCCATATGACATCCTAAGTTTGGCGGAATCAATCCACAGTTTTCGATTTGAGTCAAAACAAAATGGCATATTAAGCTATGGTTTAGATATAAAGCCATGGTTTATTGAGCGTGTCCATCGAGCTTTAGTAAAAGCAGACGCTTTCAATCGTTTAAAGAAGCCACATGACTTTTATAGAGATATGTTGGAACGCAATTCCATAAGAATCGAAAATACGCTCAAAACTACCGCAACAAAGGAAGAACTTAAGGACTTATTTGTAAGTATTCTTAGCGATTTCTATGCTGTTACAGAGGATGAGCAGAAAAAAGAATTTTTCGATTCATTCATTGAAAAGAAAGCTCTATCCGCAATTGATGAGCTTTTAAAAATAATGCCCATCACAGGTTCGATTTACAGTTTTAAACAGGGGGCTGCAATTGGCGACAAAATCATTATTGATGCAGCGTACACTTTAAAACAAACAACCAAGCGATATTCATTAAAAGATCTCAAATATTTTCTGGAAGACTATAACGGGATTAAGTTATATCGAAACATATTCCGTATTGGCTTTTTGGGAAATAAAGAGAGCGATTGGATCAAGCTTCAACAGTTCAGGACAAAAGGTCAGCAGTGGTATCGATTTGACCTTGGCAATACTGTTGGATATGTTGCTTTGTCTGATGCAGGACAGAAGCATATTCAAGAAATCAGTTCTCGATTAGATATTAGTGAGAATGAGACATCTGAAGCATTCAAACTCCTTATAAATGTTGTATTCAATTATCTTTTCTATATCCTCAATCGGAAAGCCAATGATTTAATGAAAACACTTCTGGCAGAGGAAGGATTGTTAGAGGAAAATCTCTCGAAACGTGTTAAGAAAAATGATGCCGCACTTCGCGAGATGATGAAGCGTAATAAGCGTATGCAAAAGGCATTGGCCGATGTATCTGAGCACTTAGGGCGCGGGACGCAAATAAGTGGAACCGACAAAGTGGCATTGCCCCAACGAAGCTACGCATTTCTTACTGACACATTCAAAAAGCTTGATGCTGATATCAAAGCGGATTCTTCTGTTCAAGAGTCTACCGCTGTTCTTCTTTCTGAAGCTGATGCGCAATTGAAAGCTATTGAAATAGAGTCTTACAACAACTATAAACTTATGGCAAACGGACTCATTACTGAAACAATCACTCACGAACTTCACTCATTGAGTAAAACGGGCATTACGCCGGACGCAAGTAAGCATTTTGACTTTTTGAAGGACTACTTTGTTCAGAGCAGTAGTGTAAGGACTTATAATGATCATGTCGTCCCTATAAAAAATAGCTATAGTAATATCTCAGGGAAATTAGATCAAATTGGAAACCTCTATTCCTTTCTTGAAACTACTTTTATCAAAAAAGGCACTTATGATGAGTTTATCCACGAAAATATCAAAGGTGTGATAATGAGTATCAGGAAAAACCTTTTGACAACAGTAAAAAAGGAGAAAATAGAGATTATATGCAACGCTGATGATTTAACATGGTTTGTTCCAAAGGGGGTTTTATTGCATGTCTTTTATAATTTAATCAATAACTCCCTATATTGGATTGATATACGTCGCAAACGAGCACAAAGTGATCGCTCGTACGCACACTCTGGGCCAGATGCCATTATGATTGAAGAATATGGCGTTGATGGCATCGTCGTGTATGATACTGGCACTGGAGTTTCTAAGAGTATGGAAGATATCTTGTTTGAACCATTGCAGTCTGGTAAGCCACTGTCTGAAGGTCGTGGTATGGGATTGTATATTGTTCGAAAGCTACTGGAATCTTTCGGTGGAGAAATTGAGTTACTTGACGAGCGTAATGAATACGGAAACAGATATAAATTTTTGCTTGTATCCAATACCTCGGAGGAATTGTAATGGGCTATAAAGAACTACTTTCATCTATCGACTGCAAGTTCGTTGTAATTATTGAAGACGATTTTAAGCAAATCGAATACAAAAAAGAGCGAGCCCTATATGATATTACGCGAATGGCTATCGATGATCGTCGTCAATATCTTTCTGAAATCGAAACTGTTTCACCAGTATTACATGAGATTTTGTCGAAATTTCTTTCTTTATTTGATAAGTGCTTTGATAAAATCGGAGTGTGGGATGATAAAATTCCCTATGGGGATATCAGTTGTGCTTTTGCACTTATTGAAGGAATAGATCCTGAACTGAAAAGACAAATTGAGGAACAATATGTTCTTTTTGAAGGTGAAACTGTTCAAAAAATATATGAGATTGGAGCTAAATATGGAATTGGGGTTAATCACCCTTCTAATTTTGACGAACTTTACGATGACTATGTGTTGAGTAAAAACAGAGCTCAATCTGTTCGCATCTATACAGATTTTTCTGCAGAAACACAACGCTTATTTTCTGCAGACATCGAACAAGCTTCACCGGAGTGTGCAGTTGTATGTATCGTTGATAACTATATGTCTGGTGCCAACAGAGCAAAAGAGGTTATTGAAGTAATATCTGAAAAATGCAGTACTACGCGCCGGAACATTATTGGAAGCATATTCTCATCCAAAGAAATGTATGAAGAAATTAGTGATAAGCTATACTTTGAATATGCTTCTAAAGAAAAACCAGAAGAATTGAAATCCTGTATTGCAAGGAGCGCATATAACTATTTTATTTCCGAACTTAAAAATCGCAAATTGCAAGTGCAAGTTGGACACCTGCACGGTAGAACTTAGTGAATCAGAGCGACGGTCAGGATGGAAGCCGCTGGCTTCCATCCTGGGCGATGC
>JAHAEW010000217.1 GCA_018374635.1 Clostridiales bacterium | reverse complement strand
TTATCATAGTGGCGCTTCCTTTTGATTCATCATGATATTGTTTCCGCCGGTTTTTACCGGCGGCACTCAGCTCAGACGGATGATGGTCAGAGAGGCCCCAGCGCCGCCGCTTACCAGAATGGCGGTTCCGGCAATTGTGGTAAAGAGCTGCAACGTAATGGTGGAGTTTGCGGGCAGTGTGACCTTGATCTGGTTTTCAAAGTTAGAGGTTGAGACCACCGGGTTGATGGTAGAGGGGATGCTGTTCACCCCGTTGATCACCAGCCGGGTTCCCATCAGCAGGGCCACAGTGGTATTCACATGGTAAGATATCTGATAGGTGCCCGCCGTGGCCACGGTAAACACCGTGTTCCCGGTGTTGGCCGTGATGTCGGGGGACAGAACTTGGGCGTTGGGCAGGGGGATTGGGCTGCCCCCCAGCGCCACCAGAACGCTGCTGCCCTGGGTGTTGGCGGCAAAGCCGGCGGTGGAGGTAAGGTTGGGACCTGTGGCTCCAGTGGGACCGGACGCCCCCGTGGGACCGGTTGCCCCTGCCGCGCCCGCCGCGCCGGTGATGCCAGCTACTCCGACGGCACCGTTTGCGCCGGCGGAACCTGTCGCTCCGGTGGCTCCGGTAGCTCCGACTGCTCCGGTGGGGCCCGTAGCCCCGGTGGCTCCGGTGGCTCCAGTGGGACCTGTCGTACCGGTGGGACCTGCGGCGCCCGTCGGGCCGGTCGGGCCGTCCGCACCTGTGGGGCCCGTGGGGCCAGTGACCCCGACAGGCCCTTCTGCGGGGCCCGTCGCGCCCGTCGCGCCGGTAGCCCCGGTGGGACCGGGCAGGATGGGGGCGCTCATGGCCGAGGCCAATTTGCCGGTTAGCAGCATCTGCTGCTCCATCACGCTGGACAGCGTCTCCTGCACGCTTTGATTGACCTGCATTACCTCATCCAAAGCCGCAGCCGCTTCAAGGCCTGGCAGAGTACCCAGAACGTATTGCAGCTTTTCACCCTCGGCGTTGAGGATGTGGCTCAGGCTGAGCTCCTCAGCAGCAATGGAGGAAATGATCTCATTGATGCTGCCCTCTCTGCTCAGAGGAGGCTCGATTGGGGGAAAGGTTGGCAGTGACATGAGACATCCCTCCTCAGCTTAGACGGGTAATGGAAAGGGCCGCGCCGGCGGAGCCCGGCAGCAGGGTGGCCACGGAGGCGATGCCAAACATTTGCAGGGAAACGGTGTCCCCGGCGTTTAGGTTCAGCAGGATCTCGTTGGAGAAGTGGCTCAGAGACACCGCAGGGGCCACGGTGGAGGCCGTATTGGCCGCGCCATTGATAAGAAGGCGGGTACCGCTGGCCAAGGACGCGGTGGTGTTTACATTGTAAGAAATCTGGTAGCGCCCGGCGTTGGTTACCGTAAACACCGTGTTGGCCCCGTTGACCGTGATGTCCGGGGAGAGCAACTGGCCGTCCGGAAGGGGAACCAGGGTGCCCCCTACAAGGACGGTCAGCGCCGTGCCGCTGGTATTGGCTGCAAAGGCGGAGGTGGCGGTGATGTTGGGACCGGTGGGGCCGGTTGCACCAGTCGCGCCCGTCGCGCCGGTAATACCTGTTGCGCCGGTGGCC
>JAHAEW010000082.1 GCA_018374635.1 Clostridiales bacterium | reverse complement strand
GGGGCGCCAGCACCGTCTTGAGCTGTCGCAGAAGCGTGGATTTCCCACACCCCGACGGGCCGCACAGCACCAGGAATTCCCCCTGCTCCACGGTCAGCGTCAGATCGTCCAACACTTTCTCTGTCCGCTCCGGGTAATAAAAGGAAAAATGCTCAATTTCTATGTATGGTCTTTTCTGCTCAGACACCCATCTTTCCTCCCTGCTGAAATAGTCTTGCCTGTGCGGCCATGGCCTCCGCCCGGGACATACGCCCGCGGGAGGACAGCTCATGGGTCAGGTAGCGCGGGCCAATCTGCTCCAGAACCGGAAGAATGGCGGGATCCGTCCAAGGCCGGTGCTGGTCAATCTGAAGGGGACTGGTGCAGATGAACGCCCCGCACCCACGTTGCCAGGCTGCCATGCCGGTTCAGCATGCGCCGGATATAGTCCGCTCCCTCTGCCTCACTCTTCAGCCCGGTGCAGGCATTCATCAGGTGTCCGGTATCCAGCAGGATCCCTTTCCCTGCAAAACGGATTCCCTCCAGCAGGCGGACGGTTTCCTCCGGCTCCGTAAACGTAAAGCCGGGCCACCACTGGTTTTCCACAAGGAATTCAAAGGGCCATGTTTCCGTGCCCAGAATGAGGTTTATCACCTCCACCGCCGCATCAATGACCTCTTGATTGGTGTGCAGCCAGTGGTAGGTATACCCTTCCTCAATTGAGACATCCGATACATGAAAGACCACATAGTGGGGATTCAGCCCTGCCGCGCGCCGCAGATCCGCCCGGTACTGCTCCAGCAGTGTCTCCGGCCCTGGACCGCCGTAAAAGCGTGCCGCAGCATCCAGTGAACCGAATTTTCGCTTCAGCGCCCTCCGGTCATCCCGGTAGAAGTCCAGCCAGTCCGGATAGAAGGTGAGGTGATAGCCGATGACCAGGTCTGCCGGCAAATCCTCAGGAAATTCCCCCGCAGGTTGCCCCAGCCGTGGTATTCTTCAAAGCTCCCCGAATACAGCGGGAGGCTCATTGTTTGGTACATGGCTGCACCTCGTTTTCTTTGCGCAGCACTCCCCACTCCCGGTCCGCGCGTATATTCAGGATAACCGGCATCAGGCACAAAGCCAGATACACTGCTTGAAGGCAGACGGTCATCGGTGTCAGCGGCACTCCTCTCGCCGTAGGATAATAACGCCAGTAAAAGCCCTTTGCCGCCGCGCCGCAGCAGAGGAAAAATCCGCAGTAGAGCAGCCATGAAAGTGCCGATTGATCCCGGCTGTCAAACCGGTAGATGGAAAATGCTGTCCGTCCAGGCAGCCCATACCCACGGCTTTTCATGCTGTCCGCTGTTTCAATCGCACTCTCCAAGCTCCAGGTCACCATAATGGAGAGGATCGTAATTGCATTGCGAAGCCGCCGGAGCACCCCACCATTAGAGACATCCCGGCCAATACACCGTTGGGCCTCTGATACGACCTGAAGCTGCGCTTGGAATTTTGGTACAAAGCGCAGCGTCATACTCAGGACGAGAGAGAGGGCCGGAATAACGCGCCCGAATAGGTACACGAACTTGTCCGAGGTCATGACCGCCGTATAGCAGGAAAACCATGTGACAACCGCCGCCAGCATGGCCGCTGCCGCCGCTCCATACAGGATACTCTCCAGCGTCAGGGGATTCCCGGAGGGCAGATAGGTCAAAATCGTGGCTCCCTCGTGGTTGAACGCCGGGTTAACCAGGGCGGCAACCACCATCATGGGGAGCATATACAACAGACTGAAGCGCACTGCTCGCCGTCCGTTCAGGTATACGGCATAGACCAAAGCGGAAGCCAGAGAAATCGCCAGCGAAACCGGGTGCATCAGAAACATGGTAAAAGCAATTACCAATCCAAAATATAAAAAGTTTATAATAGGGTGATAGCTGGAAAATGTATCCCTGTATTGAATAAGGCATCCCTTCCAGACGTGGGGCGCGGTAAGGCGCCGCGCCCCACGTAAATTTTTTATTAGTTTTTCACGAAAATAGCGTGTCAGTTCACCAGAAGTCCGCCCATGAGAGTCAGGTACTCCGGCACTTCGCCGTTATGACTCCAAACTATGGGGCGTCCAAAATACAGCTCCATGGTTTTCCCGCTGTCTCCCCCAAGGGCGTTGAAGGAATAGCGCATCTCCTCCGGCAAGGGGCTCCCGCATGTCCTGATGCAGTTGTCTCACACAAGCTGCATCCGCCTGTGGAATGTGCCGACGTATGGGGAGACTTTTTCCCTGTTCAACAGCTCCGCCATCATCCCCGCCTTCTCTTCCCGCATTCCCCGTATCAGCACCGGAAGCGTTTCATCCGGGGATGGGTGCAGTATACGCGCAAACAGCGTCAGATGGTTAAATTGATGTCAGAGCTACAGCGGCTGAAAGGAAAAGGGCGGGCAGGACCACCGCGTGTTATAGCTGCTGCACTCCCTGCAAAATCCCAGAAACCGCTCTACATCTACACAGCGTTCGGTATACTCTTTTACAGAAACCTTCGCCTTTCCTGTTTCCACCACATATGGCATAAAGTCAAGCTCGCTTCCGTGTGTACTCAACCGCCGGTGGAATAGAAGCCGCCCACATCCACACCCAGGTCACAGGTGTAGACCCACTCTATCGTATCGCCCTCTTTGAGCTGATAGCGGGAACAGCCATAATTGGGGAACCAGCCGTTCACCTTATACATCCAGCCGGACAGCTCTCCGCAGTCAAATTCATAGAGGTTGTTAATCCCCTCAATATAGGCGGAGTTGTACATCGGTGTATCCTCAAACTCCATGTGGATGCCGGCCTTCCGCATCTCACGTTGGAGCACATTGAACACACTTTCACCCTCGTAGAACGTAACGGTCGTCGCAGGGAATATGACTCCGTCTTCCGGTACCAGCTCCACCTTCTCTGGATCCAGCCAGTCAATGTTGTCCAAAATAGTGTCGCAGCGGACAGAAAGCGTGCAGGTATGGGTCACATCAGAGAACTCCACATCCTGCGGCTCCACCGGCAGGGGCTTTCCCTCCGGCACCGGATCTGTAAGATACTTGTCCTTTCCAGTCTCCGGATTGATCTCCATGCCGTTGGCTTCTGAGTATTCCCTGTCTCCCTTTTCCACACCGGCGGAGGAGCCGCCCGCAATGGCTTCTGCCGCCGCAATTTTTTCCTCCGCCGTCATTCCGCCTTCCAGCCCGCCGGGCCGGGATGCCAGCCCCTCCGGCGAAGGCGTTGGTGTCTCTGGAGCCGCAGACTCCGTGGGTGCAGGAGTTTCCGAGGGCTTCGGGGTTCCCGGAGACGCAGGGGTTTCCAAAGCCCCTGCCGTCTCCGTCGGCTCTGGGCTATTGCCATCTTTCCCTGTTTCCTCTGGTGTTTGGCTGGGCTGTATGCTCTCCAGCACCGGGCTGCTCTCGCGGACGCCTACTGTCCATCCCTGGAGTCCCGGTGCATTGCCACCATACCAAAAGGCCGCCGCCAGGATCACCAGGATAGCCAGCGCCCCGATTACCTTCCCCTTCGTCAGCTTCATTTCTTTTCTTCACCGTCCTCCTGCGGCATATACAGGCAGTAAGCCGGACACAGTTCTCCCATATAGATCCACACGTTTTCGCCCATATCAATAGGTTCAGAGAACGTCAGATTCGGAATCAGGAGCTTCAGCGTAGTCCGTTTGCGCCCACTTATGTTCACACCTTCCGCTGTGGGCGTCTTCTGGAATTCCTCCACTCGTTGGGACAAATCCGGAATTGCCAGCTCCCGTGCAAGTTTGGGCAGAACCTCCTCTTTCCGACAGCACACCACATTATTCTGGTTCCTGAACCAGCTCTGATTCAGCATGGTTCTTTTCACTCCTATACAATAAATTTACAGCAGATTGGCACTGCTTAAAAGGTTGAACAGCATCTGAGCCACCTCGGCCCGGGTTATAGCCTCCAGGGGCCTAATGTTCAGCTCAGCCTGGTTCAAAATTTTCTCCTGATAGCAGAATGCCAGCGGAGCGCGGGCCCATTCGGCGGTACTCATATAATCAGGGAACTGCGCCAGCATATTTCGGGTTGCTGCATTGTCCATTTCTGTCTCCAGTCCGCACAGCTTGGCTGCACGGGAAACCATTACCGCGGCCTCTTGGCGGGTGATCGTGCCGCTGGGGTTGAACCGGCCGTCTGCGACTCCGGTAATAATGCCGCAGGAATAGGCTGTCCCCACATAGGGCGCATACCAGGCCTCTGCTGCAACGTCAGAAAAGCTGTTCTTCCCCTCCGGTGTGAGACCAAGCGCCCGCACCACGATTGCAGCAAATTCGGCACGCGTCATGCTCCCCTCCGGGTCAAAGCTTCCATCGGACTTGCCATCAATAACGCCGCGGGCGGCCAGCGCCTCAATGGCAGGCTGATTTTTATGGGCATTGACCCCGGTAATGTCATCGAATGTTTTGCCCATCTGAGTGATAGGGCTGGAATGGACTGCCGGATCTTTCCCCTCCAATCCCGCTCCTTTGGCAGGACCTGTCGCCGGTCCGTCTGGGATGGTTCGGGCATCGCTCATCCGGTAGAGGCTGTTTCTGCCGTCCTGAAGCCGCTGGGCGGCAATAAGGCCATAGAACGCCTGCTCCGATGCCATCTGATTGGAGCCGGAGCCGTCTGCCGTGTGCAGGAACCCGTTTCCGGGCAGATAAAAGGTCATCAGATTGTCCAGGAGCGTGTTTCCGTTTTTGACAAAACGGGGGTCGTCCAGCGGAATTCCCAGCTCGCACAAAGCTACGATAATCTGGACACAGCTCTCGGAATTCTTAGTCCCCCAAGAGGAAAAACCGCCTTCGCTGTTCTGCTTCTTGGACATGCACGCCAGCGCTTCCTCCGTCGCCTTTGCCACTGCTGGCTGATCCTGATACTTGGCCAGCGCCTGCAGCGCCATCCCTGTGATGTCCGGGTCGGATACGCCGTCTCCGGAGGATGCCGCAGAGGTTCCTCCGAAAAGGCTCCACCCTCCGTCAGGCAGCTGGCACTCCAATATGCGGTCTATGTACATCTGCCGGGTCGCCTGTGTCTCTGCCCCTGGGTTTTCCGGCATGGGGTAATCTCTGGAGTCGAGCGCAATCAACGCCCAGATGGGGCCGTTAAGGCCCTGCCAGATGGTCTTGTCATAGTCGCCCAGCGGTTTAGTCAGGTCATATCCCCCCACATTTCTGGCGTCCTTCCCAATCGAGCTGAGGGCGACAATCACCCGGGAATACTCCGTATATTTCTTATCGTGCAGCTTGCCGTCGCAGGCCTTCACATATGTCTCCACAGTGGCATAGTAGTCCTGATAATAGCTGTCCGGTACATCGTACCCGCTCCGGGCCAGCCCCAGCACAGCCCATTCACCGCCGATAGACCCTACCTGCGGATCCTGTACGGTGCGGTACATATATTCTGCGGTATCCTGCACCGCATCGTTCAAGGTCTCTTTGGATACGGCCGCCTGTGCTCCCGTCAACATACCCGTGGTCAGGGACAGGGCAAGCACAAATGCGAATCCGCGCTGTTTCCATTTCTTCATATGACCGCGTCTCCTTCTGTTTTTCTTTCGGAAGGCCCTGCAGGTTCCCTCCAGGCGCTGAGCCAATAGCTCCACAAATGCTTCATGGCCAGCTTGCTAAGGACGGGTATGCCCATCAGCTCCATGGCCTTTTTATTGCTGCATCGCTTTTTTTGAAACAGCATCTTGAGCTCCGGCGGGATTTCTTCTTCCTCCGGTGGGCGCCAGCTCTCTCTGACAGATCTGCACATATGTTCCGCCAGTTCTGCCTCCCGCTCCGTCAGGGGAGAACCAATCCGTTCACAATACGCCCTGAATCCGTCAGCGGATACCCGCTCCGGCCAGTCTGGCGGCCACCGCTTTTGCTCTTCCAGCCTCTTCCGAAATCCTCTGGCCGCCCAGCAGGCTTTATTGATGTTTCCAAACCGCTGCTTCAAATAAACCTGGCGAATGGGGCTGAGCTGATATGTCCGAGGCTTATGCCCCGGATGGTCCATTGTCACCACCACAGCCTCCAAAAGCGCCTCATCCGTATAGCTCTCATAAATCTGCCGGCCAATATTCCCTTTGGGGTCAAAAATTCTCCACAGGTCCGGATCCATCGCCTGTCTGGAAGTTCCCTGCTCTCCCCGGCTTTCCTCGTCCAGCTCTGAGAGCCACTGGCGGTATCCCAGCAGCTCTTTTTCCGTCAGCTTTTGCTCTTTGAGCATTATACCGCTCACCTCAACAAGTAAAGGCACGCTCTCCCATTGGGTGAACGTGCCTTGTATCGGTACATCCCACCCATTTTTCCACAATCAGGTCTTGCCGACTGGACGGCGGGGGCAGGCCCGTACCGGTTTCCCGGAGTTTCACCCAACTGTGTTTTCTGTTTGATTGTGGGCAGGGCCGCCCGGCAGGTCGAATTCGGTCTGCCGGGCTCCTGCTCGAGTAAGGAGGGGCTCCCTCTATCCTTACCGGGGGAGCCCCCATACAGCCCGGCCTGGTTTTGCAGACCGGAGCCAAACGGGGCCTTTATGGTTCTTCCAGAGTCTCAGGCCTTCTCCGCCTTGCTCTCCAGAAGCCGCATCAGAATGGCGGCAACCTCAGCGCGGGTGGCCTGGCCCTGCGGGTCCAGACGATTTCCATCCTTTCCGGTAATCAGCTTCTCCGCATAGGCCCACTCCATAGCCCGGGTTGCCCAAGCGGAGGTATCCGCACCGTCGGCAAAATCTTGTAGACTGGCCGTTTTGCTCACATCCCAGCCTTTGAGCTTTGCATAGCGGTACAGGATGGAGGCAATCTGCTCACGGGTCACGCTGCCCTCCGGGTCAAAGCCCGCACCTGTGCCGCTGACGATACCAGTCTGGCTGGCCCAATCCACAGCCTCGGCGTACCACGCATCCGGCTTCACATCCGGGAAGCCGGATGCGCCAGACGCCTCAGGCTCGCCCTCCAGCCGCCACAGCGCCGTAACCAGCATCGAGCGGGTCATGGGGCCGTTGGGAGAGAAGGTGGTTTCACCCGTTCCGGTCAGGATACTGTTCTGGTAGGCATACACCACCGCGCCGTAGAACCAGTCCTCCTCCTTCACATCCGTAAAGGGCATATCCACCACCTCGACAGGCAGCGCCACGAAGGTGCTCAAGTGGGTGGTGGTCACCTCAAGAAAGCGCTTTCCGCCAGTCTTGACACACTTGCCCACCAATTGTTCCACAGAACCGTCGTCGCTGATCTGATAGACGACATAGCTCTTGCCCACCTCAAACGCCTTGTTCTCCACCGGCAGATAGAGGGTGATGGACTTGCCGCCGAAAGCGGTTACCTTCTCCTTGCCGGAGCGGATGGTCACCTCGGTCACAGAGCAGTCCTTCAGGGCCTCCTCGGTCACATCCTTCTGTCCCTTCAGCAGCCCACCGGCGTTCTCAGCTTTACCGGCGGCCACCGTCACGGTGACCGCGCCACCCTCCGTCGTTTTGGAAATGGAGGTCAGGACATCTCGGGACAGAAGCACCCGACCCAGATCGCTCTGTATGGATACACTCGCCTTTGTCTCTTCCAAAATAGCATCCACGGCGCCCTTGGGGAATGTGACCTCCAGGCTGGTGGCCTCACTGTCCATCTCGGGAGAGATGGCAATGATCTCCGCCTCGCCTTCCACTGCATTCTCGATCATCGTTTCGATCTCTTTTTCGGTAAGCTCCACCTTGGCGTTGCCGTCCTTATCCACATTGGCCTCCGGCTTCACATCCACGGTTGGAACGTCCGGTTTTTCAGGCTGCTTGTCAAAGTCCTCCTTGGCCAGCGCGGTTTTCGCGCTGTTAATTTTACTTTGGCTGGCCTCAGGGTCCGTCAGAACCTCCATGGCGTCCATATAGACCTCGTTGGCCTCCAGAACCTCGTCGTCGTACTCGCTCCGCAGCTCGGCCACGGCCCAGGTAAGGGAGCCCTTGTCGCCCACATCCACGATGCTGGAACTGCCCCAGGCGGAATTGTCTGCGTTCAAGTCTGCGCCATATCCCCAGACGGTGAACTGCCAGCGCATGACCTCGCCGTCCGACATCTGCCAGCTCGATGCGCCCACGCCGGGGAAGTCGTTGTCCACGCTGTACATCCAGCCGGACATGTTGTGGTAATCAAACTCGCTCAATGTTTTATCGCTGCTGTCACCCATGTTGACGGAGCCGGCATGGTCCAAGATGTACTGTGGGATTTTGGCCTTGGTCTGGTCCACAGGCTTCACACCGGCCAGGTAGAAGCTGTTGGTAATGCTTCCGGTGTTCTCCCAGTCGTAGCCGTTCTCGCTGAGCAGGTCGGTAATGACCACGCTGGCGGGGGTACGGTCATCCACAGTGACCAGGGTCGGCTTAATCAGATAGCCCAGACTCAAGGTGTTTGCGTCCATAGACACCGCCACCTCGATCTGTCCGGCGTGGTCAGCAGGGATGGCCTGCATAGCGGCCAGCGCCTTGTTCAGGGCCGCGATGATGTTATTTTCGATGAAGTCCTCGGCGGGCAGAGCGGCGTTGATATCCGCAATGCCCTGCTCATATGTGGACACCAGTTTTTTCCAGTTTGCTTCGCTGTAGTCGCTTTTCTTATACTTGTTAAATGCTTTTTCCAGGTTGTCCAGGGCGGATTCCCGGTGATACTGCATCTCCGGGTCGTCGGGGGCCACGGGGCCAGTGCGCTCCGTCCACTTGGCGTAGAGCGTGATGTCTTTCCCCGGCATCCGGGCGGTATTGGCGTCCCACTTCTTGCCCTCGGTGCAGGCCGCATCATAGTACCAGCCGCCGAAGCTATAGCCGCTCCTGGCAACACTGGGCACCTTGGACGTATCCACCTCGCTGAGGATGGGGGCGGTCATGGTTTTCAGCGAGTCATCTTTAAACGTGCCGCCCTGGGCGTCAAAGGTAATGGTTGCATCATCCACCGAGAGGTAGATCGCGCCCGCGCCGTCTTCGCCGTACATGGCGCTGACGCCGTCTATGACGCCGCTTAAGGCGGTCACACCGTCAGGGCGGATTTTCTTGCTCAGGTCGTTGGGATCCTCATTGGGGTCGTTGAAGTCGGCCATAACCTGATAGACCCACTTCTTCCCATCCCACTTGTAGACGTAGCTGCCGTCATAACCGTTGACCGCGAGATAGTTCCGTCCTTCGCCCGAACCGTTGACAAGCGCATAGGGGATCCCGTCCTGGTCCAGCCCGAAGAATCTGCTCTGGGCACTATTTGCATTATTAAGGTGCAGCCCTTCCAGCGACAGCTTCGTTGCGGAGCTGCCATCCCACAGGTACGGGTCATAATTATTTTTCCCTGCCATGAGGAGCAGTTTGCCGTCGGCGTTGCCGCTCGCCACCTCGAGCGAGCCGGAGATGTTTGCGGTTTCTACCTTGTTCCAGGTTGTACCATTGTATTGGTACAGGCCGTCGGCCGCCCCGGCGTAGATCTCCGTGTCGCTCACCCGGTAGAAGGAGTTGAACTCCACATCATTCTCAATCCACTGCATCCCGTCCCAGTGACCCCGGTACTGCCAGACGGTGCCGTCCGAGAGGATGACCAACGCTTCGTTGTAGAGTCTGGGTATGCTATAATCGGGGCCAGAAGAGTTTTTCTGATAATCGGAGAAGCAGGAGTCCTCCACCTGGCTCCAGGACGTCCCGTTGTAGCGGTAGAGGAAATGGCCGCCTCTAACCTGCGTGCCCTCGGGGGCGGAGACATAGCCCGGCGAGGTGACCTTATCGATCTCCTTCCCCACCTCGCTGACAGCGGCCAGCAGGCCGCCTTGTCCATCCGGCCCCACGGCGAGGACGCCAGCCGCGTCTCCTTCCGCGGCGGGCAGGCCGTCGCTGATGCTCATCAGATCCCGGTCCCCGCTGTCCGCCCAGGTGTAGACGCCGTCCTTACCGTAGAAGTACAGTTCGGCCTCTCCGGTCTCCGGATCGGTCCAGCCGGACACCCCGCGGATGTCGGGCCCCGCCTCTGTGGTGGAGCCTTCGGTGCCGGCGGGTACGTTGGGGCTGGTCACATAGGTGAACGCGCTGTTGGCCTCGTTGGCCTCTGTCGAGATCTCGTAGGTCTTCTCCACCGTCTCCGTGGTGCCCGCGTTGGTTCGAACCGACGCCGTCACCGTCAGCTTGTCTGTGTAGGGCAGCGGGTCGATGGGGAGCCAGATGCAATAGGTTTTGCCGGCCTCCCAGTCCTGTGTAATGACGTTGCTGCTGAGAGGCGCTCCCTCTGCCAAGCTGCCCCCGTAGAGCGTGACGGTGAGCTGTCCGTCCGGGATCTTGGATGGTACGCTGAGAGGGAGGTAGAGCTGGGCCCGGCTGCCCGCCGGAAGCGTGTCCCCCTCCTTCTCTGCGAAGGACGGATTGACAGTGATCCCCGAAGATCCGCTTCCCTTCAGATACGCGCCCTCGCCCAGGGTGACCTCCGCCAGCTTGAAGTGAGCGGTAAAGGTCACGCTCTCCATGCCCTCGGCCAGGGCCACCGTCATGGGATTGGCCGTCTCGTCCCAGTCCCGGGTCAGTTCCTCCAGGTTTATCGTCTGGAGGCCATTATTCTCCACGGGAGCGGGGGACTCCTCCACACCGGGGGTCTCCTCCACGTTGGGGGTCTCCTCCACACCGGGGGTCTCCTCCACACCGGGGGTCTCCTCCACACCGGGGGTCTCCTCCACACCGGGGGTCTCCTCTACATCGGGGGTCTCCTCCGCGTTCAGGCGCAGCAGAGCCGCCGGGGAGGGTGCAGCCGCTTCCGCCCCGGTGGCATCCTCCGCCCCGTCCGGGGCGGGCTCGGCTGGCGCAGGCTCTTCCGTGGGTGCGCCGGTCTCATCCGGCGGGGTCTCCGTCCCGTCGGCAGCTTCCTCCGGCGGCGCAGTTGTCTCCGGCTCGGAGGGGGCGGGCTCCGGCGATTCGGCAGGGGGCTCCGCCTCGCCGCCATCCTCCGGCATATCCTCATCCGGAAGCGCCTGCTCCTCCGGCGCGCTGTTTTCCGCGCCGGTTGGAACGCCCTCCCAGCTCCAGTAGTCAAATACATAGAGTTCATCCGGCGTGGCCGTCAGGGTGTACTGATCCGCGCCGCCGGAAGAATTTTCATAAGTAAATGCGGCCGTTCCGTTCGTCTCTGCATTCACTGTGGGAACACGGCGCTCCCGGAAGTAGGCGGTAAAGTTGGTGTTCTCCGTCAGGGTCACGGTATACGGATTCTCATAGATGGGGGAACTGCTTTCCCCCGCCAGCCAGTAGTCGAACGCGTAGCCATCCGCCCCCATAGCGGCTAGCCTGTATGTTTCACCGCCTATGGAGAACGCTCCCGCAGTTCCCTTGCCTGCGTCTTTCACATTTACGGTGGCGGAGTACTCCCCCTTTTCAAAAACAGGCGTAAGTACAACGGTCGCGCCGTTCCATCCTCTGGAGCCCATCAGAGTACTCCTACTTGTTCGTGTTACCTCCAGCTTGCTGTCAACAACAGTAATAACATTTTTCGTTCCGCTTGGACTTAGCTTGATAGCACTTAGATGGCTGTTTTCATCATATGTGAGATATCCGCTGTCCAGCCCCTCTACGTTCCAGCTACAGGTTATGTCCTCTCCCAAACTGATCGTCGTTGCAAGAACATAGCCTGTTCCGGAAATGACAATTTCATTTCGTTTCTGAGCCTCTATAGGTTTTCCTATCAGCTTTCCGCTTACCTCTCCTGCATAATTTGTCAGATCAATGACGATTGTAACAGAACTTGCCGCCATGGCGGCAGGACTGCAAAGCGATAACAGGAGCGACACGGCCAACAGCAAGGAAAGAATTTTTTTCTTCATCACAAACTATGGAACCTCCCAGGCAAAGCCTTCCAGGCTTTGCCGAAAAATACCCCTGGCCGCCGAGCACATCGGCGGCCAGGCGCTTCGTTTCTCTTCCTCATGGAGTGGGCGGAGCTCCGCCCACTCCAGTCAGTCGTGCACCACGTACAGGTGGTTATAGTCATTGCCGAAGACAGCGTAGCCGTTGTCAATGGCCATGCCGCCCAGGGCGTAGGTGTCGCCCGTTGTGCCCCAAACCTTGCTGCCAGTCGTGCCACCGTCATAGCTGTAGCAGTAGCCGGCACCCTTCTGGGCGTTGGTGTTGAAGTACAGGTAGTCGGTGCCGGTGCCGTCGCCCATCACCACGATGGAGCTCTGAACGGGGAAGCCGGAGGCCACCGGAGCGACAGAAGGGATATAGCTGCTACCATCCTCACCAATAGAAACCGTGACGCACTGGACACCGCCGGCATTGAAGCCGGAGTAGTAGCCCACGTAGATGCGGTCGCCCACCTTGGTGGGGGTGGAGGTGGAGGTGGCGCCCAGTTTGATGTGCCACTCGACCGTCAGCCCGTCCTTGTAGGAGCAGCACCACAGGTAGCCGCCCTGGGTGGTGAAGTACAGGAATCCGTCTTCGTCCATCATGACGGTGGAGCGCACATTGCCCGCGTCGCTGGCCACATCGGTCAGATCCAGCACGCCGCCGGTTGTGTCAAAATCCGCGATGCTCCGCCAGTACAGCAGGCCATTGTCGCTGCCGAAGTAGACGTTGGTACCGTCGCTCACCGCGCCGGCCCAGTAGAAGCCGTAGCTGTCGGGGGTGAAGGTCTTCACCGAGTAGTCGGAGAGCTTGACCTGATAGTAGGTTCCCGCGTTGCTGCCGCCGGGCCAGGTGCCGAAGTACAGGTAGGTCCCGTCGGTGGTGATGGGGGTGTTGATCTGGCCATTGATGCCGGTCAGGACATTCGTCACAGTGGGTTTGTTCTGATCCAGGCCGGTAAGAGCCATAACCTTGCTGCCGGTACCGGTAAGCCACTCACCGCCCTCGTAGTCGTCATACTGGCTGATGGTACCCACATAGAGGGTATCGTCCGACGCGTCGTCGGGGGTACCCTTGTCGTCCAGATAGGGGGTAGACAGTTGGAAGCCGCTCTTGGCGTTCAGAGAGGTTCCCTCCGTGCCGTAGGGATCGGTAGTCCAGACGATGCTGCTGCCGCCGTTTTCCGCGCACCTGATCTTGGCTACCAGCGCGCCGCTGGCTCCATAGCCATCGTAGAGAACGTAAGCATAGGTAGTCCCGTTCACCGTCTGCAATACGGGCACGTTGTCCACGCCGTCCCAGCCGGAGCCGGTACAATGCAGTTGGATGTAGCTGTCCAGGCCGGATTTATCCGGCGCGGTAGGAGCCTCCGTCACCACCGCGTTGTGATTGTTGCTGCCGCCGTAGACGTTCCAAGACGCGAACGCGCTGGTGGACAGCATGCCCGCGGCCATCGCCAGAGACAGGCACACGGACAGAACCTTTTTGCCGTTTTTCATCTTTTGCATGGCTTTTTCTCCTTCAAAATTAGACTTCCTTTGCTCGACCGCCGCATGAGCAGGATTCCCCGTGCGGCATGCACACGGACTCAGCAGCCATAGGCGTGCATGCTCCCATGGCCGCAATCAAAAGACATTTCCCAACCACCCGACCTTTCCAGTTCGCATAAAATTCCCATATCACTTATCGTCACGGCCTGTCCGGCCTGTGAACGCGCCCTTGCGCAAGCACCGGACCCCGTTCCTGCGCTCCCGTCCGCCCCGACGCAGACCGCGTTGTTCGGCCCTTGGCGCGCTCCTCTCCCCGCGCGCTTCCCCAGGCCGGTATCCCCTTCCGATGCCGCTATTCAGTTGTCGGCCGCGCTTCGGCCATTTGAAACGGGCGAAGGCCCGCTGGATTCCTAAAGGAGGCTCGTCATAGGGGTAGCCCCCTATGACGGAAGAAGGGGATCCCCTTCTTCATCAGGATTACTCGCTGCTGTTCTGTTGCTCTGTGTATGCCCGCTCTCTCGCCTGACAGCGGAGCTCCTCCTTGAAGATCTGCCGCTTGGGGAGGGGCTTCTGCTTCTTCGGCGGGACCAGCCCCGCCGCCGTGACCACATTCTTCCAGCAGCCAAAGCGAACCGCGATAAAGTGGCCTCCGATGATCTCCCCGGCGTTGGGCGTCATTCCAAGCCGTGCCGCCTCACCCCGGACATAGTCCAGCAGCTCTTCGTCGCTGGCGTCACCGTGCGTCTGGGCAAACTGAACATTTCGCTGACGAAGCGCTTCCTTGGTGCGCCCAATGAGTTTTTTGCTGAGCTTCTGATCACCGGTGAAATACTTGCCGCTCACAAAACAGCCTCCTGACTTGTGGCACAATCCGGCTGCCCCGCAGACCTCTTGGGGCAATAGAAACAAAAAGACGGACGCATACCGATACGTCCGTCTTTCCCCCGAGCGTGCGAATAAAAAGCGGACGCAAAATATGCGTCCGCTTTTGTTCCCATTTCGGGCAGAAGAGGGCACTCATCCCGTGCCCATCTTTCTATTTGGCATTTTTCTCAGAGCAGCCCCAAGGAATTGGGGGTAAGCTCCTAGTAGGTCTTCTGACTGATGTGTCCCGACGGGCCTAAAGCCCGCCTGCGCATATCCGCCGCCTTCCCAGCTAAGCCATTACGACCGCCAGTGACCTGCTTTCGCAGAAAACGGATACACTCCACAATCACAGCTATTGAATTGCACGTCCCCGCAGCTTTCGCCGCGGCTCCTGCTGCAAAACATGTCCAGGAATTTCACCTGATTCCCTTGTTCAGAAACAAGGATGCGTGTCCGGTCCCTGACGGGAACCGGGTCGCGCATTTGCCACAAAAGCCGGATTCATATTAAATTTTACGGGAAGGTGCATGCCGCTCTGCCCATGCAGGACTCAGGAACCATTCCCTTCAAAGAACTATCTTTTGTAAAACTTGCACTTTACAAAGGGCTTTCTTTTGAGTTTATTATACAACTTTTCTCTTGAAATGCAAGGGGCAAACACAAAAATTTTCCAAACGCTATTTAACTTATCTCGACCAAGGAGGCAAAAATAAATTCGGCCTGTGGCCGTCATGGAGTTG
>JAHAEW010000216.1 GCA_018374635.1 Clostridiales bacterium | reverse complement strand
CAGCCGGCGGTTGTAGTCCGCCACCTGCCCGAAGATACCGTGCTGCTCCAGCCGCACCCGGTTGGCCCCGAAGGTGGGGGCGATCAGCACCTGGCTGCCGGCCGCCACATAACCCCTCTGGAGCTCCAGCAGGGCCTCCGGGTGGCCGAGCACCCACTGCTCCGTGCACGCGCCGGCGGGCATGCCCCGCTTATACAGCTCGGAGCCGGTGGCTCCGTCCAGCAGGATGGGCAGGGATAAGGGGAGGATGGTGTCCATAATTGTTTTATTCCTCCTAAAATTGCATGGCTGCATGATTGGGAGATAGTATATCACAAAACGATACGGGAATGCAAGTACAGCCTAATATACTCCCTTTATACATTTGGACTGATGGGTTCCAACGCCGTCGATTTAACTAAAAAGTCACATTAGTAAGATGGCGTATAATAGATAAGTCTTGTTGAAATCGAATTTCCTCCTATTTTTTCTTTTACATTAATTAAAATAATATAAGTGATTGACAAGAAAACTTGGCACAAGTATAATCAAACTGTGCAAAGAAAACTTGGCAGGCAAAGGTGATAATATGAACAAAGAAGAAATACTCAAAATGAGTCGTGAAGAGAATGAAGGCAGACATGATGAGTGTGAAATGATGGCTTATGGAACAGCTTCGAGAGTAGGAATGCTTGTAGGCGCAATTATATGTGCCGTATTGGTCTTTGCAAGCGAACTACTTTTTCATATCCCAGAAATCGGACTGGTTGGCTGGCTTGTATATTTTGCAATGCAAGGCAGTGGCAGTATTGTATTGTATAAAAAGTTGAAGAACCGCCGAAATCTGATTTGGGGAATTGTTGAAATAATTTTTGCCATCGCATTCGCCACTGCACTTGTAGTCAAAAGCGTGGTGTGTCAATGAACGAAAAGCTGATATTAAAAAACAATCTCAAAGCAGCTCGCAGTGAAAAGGGCTTATCTCAACAGCAGCTCGCAGATATGGTCGGTGTATCCCGCAATACGATCAGTTCAATCGAGACAGGACAATTCAATCCGACCGCAAAATTGGCGTTGATTTTGTGCATAGCCTTAGACAAAAAATTTGAAGAACTGTTCTTTTTCTAAAAGAACACAAGGAGGATATTTATGGACAAGCAAACAACAGGAACTGTGATTGCCGCAGCAAAACAGTGGTGGATGAAGGTAAACAGAAAGCCCATGAGAATGCACGCACTGGATGGTGCTGAATTTCCTTACATCGTCAAGATTGAATACATAGTTGATGGAAAGGCGTACACAAAAAGAAAATGGATCAGCGTCGGAGCCCCTGTTCCCAAGGTGGGGAGCATTGTGCAGGTGATATACAATGCCGATAAGCCGTCCAAAGCAAAAATACTGTAAATAAACAAGTCTCCACAAGGTTTCAAAATCCTGTGGAGACTTTTCTTATATATCTCTCCGTCACTTCCACAAATGAATTGTTCGGTAAGCCTAAATCAGTCCGAAGGGTAAAAGGGAACTCATATAGGCAAAACAAAGAGGGGCCGGGAGTATCCGCGGCCCCTCTTTGTTTATCCCAGCTCGTTGATTTTCTTAGTGGCGGTGTGGTAGATGGGCTTCCACTCCACCTTCTGCACCA
>JAHAEW010000004.1 GCA_018374635.1 Clostridiales bacterium | reverse complement strand
GGAAAACACGATTTGACCCTCTTCCGCCGTCTGCGGACGGCGGAACTCTGCGAGGCTCTTGCAGCATAAATCGAAGAAATATACTTTATTGACAGTCTGGCGCGCCGCAGAGCTTTGGCTCTGCGGCGCGTTTTTACATATTACCAGGGGAAGAAACTTCCGGTTTCCCGGCTTTCCAGTACGTTGAGCGCACCCACCAGAAGCTGAGCGGCCTCCGCCCGGGTCAGAGTATTGGAGAGGGTCAGCGTGCCGTTGGACTCGGCCTGAAGGACGCCGCAGCTCTCCAGGTTAGCTGCGGACTGGACCGCCCAGGCGGGCGCGCCGGTCAGATCCAATCCGAAGGTGGGCTGTGCCACGTCGGTGACCTGGAGCACCCGGTTGAGCAGTACGCTGGCCTCGGCCCGGGTCACCGGTGCCTGCGGCTGGAATACCACTTGTCCGTCGGCGTTCTGCGTTCCCTGGACCAGTCCCGCCTTGAGGGCGGAGGCCACATAGGGTTTGGCCCACTGGGGGATGGAGGTGTCGTCGGCAAAGCCGGTGCGGCTCACATCCTCCAGCGCTTCCAGCCCGGTGGCGTCCATCACCATGGCCACGAACTGACTGCGGGTCACGGGCAGATCCGGCTGGAAGAAGTAGGAGTCCCCCATACACTCCCCCACAAAGATGCCCTCTTCGGCCAGACGGATGGCGGCGTTGGCGGCGGCATGGCCGTCCATATCCGCATAGGTGACCTTGGTGTCTGGCTTTTTGATGGTGATGGTCACCTTGGCCGGAGTGGAGGTATTGCCCACCGAGTCCACAGCCACATAGGTGAAGGCGTCTTTTCCGGTCTTGCCCTCATAGGGCGTGTAGGTGAAGGTATTTTCCCCCTCGGCGGGCATAGTCACCGAGCCCCGGGCCGGTTTGCTGACCAGCTGGTAGGAGAGCAGATCCCCCTCGGGATCGGTGGCCGGGAAAGGCGCGGTGAGTACGGTGTTTTTATAGGTGGAGAGCTCCAGGTGCTGGGCCACCGGGGCGTTGTTCTCGGCGGAGAGGAGATAGAGCCCCACCTCCACCTCCCGGCCGGACACACCGTTGGAGAATACCGGCGCAAAGGTAAACTGAGACGTGGCGGCGGTTGGCTGGCTGGAGGCAAGAAAGCGCAGTCCGTCGACTGCGTCCATGGATACGGAATCTCCCACATTCAGCGGGATACCGGCCAGTGTGAGCACGCCGGCTGCGGCGTCGGGGAGGGAGGAGATGACCACGGCGTCCAGGGTCACATCTCCGTCGGCATCCACCCGGAAATCGTCGGCAGAGAAGGAGATGGACTCCCCGGGCAGGCCGTTTTTCGCGAAGGCGGTCACGGTGGCCTCTCCGGCCGACGTCTCTTCCCTGCCCCAGAACAGAAAGGCGGAGGCTGGGAGAGAGAAGGTCAGGGTGAGGGCGCACAGTGCGCCCAGCGATACCAGGCGGCGGGTCAGTGCGGAATGCTTCAAAGAAAAAACCTCCTTGTTTGGAAAAATGGGATCACCCACAGTCTTTCCCAAAACAAGGAGGTTATGCGGCTTTTGCTATAATTTACTCCGGTCCCGCAGCCAGCTGGGGAGAGAGCGCATCTTCACGCTGGACACGATGCCCATTGCGGCAAACATGGTGATGATGGAGGAGCCTCCATAGCTCACGAAGGGGAGGGTCAGGCCCACTACCGGGAAGATATACAGGCACATGGCGATGTTGACGCCCACCTGAGCCAGAAGCATTCCGGCGTACCCCATCACCAGGTAGGCCGACTGGGGAGAACAGGCCCGCCGGGCCACCCAGATGCAGCGCAGAATGATGGAGGCCATCAGGAGGAGAAGGAGCACACAGCCGACAAAGCCGAACTCTTCTCCGCAGACGGCGAAGATCTCATCGTTGTACCGGGCGGGCAGGCTGGTGGCATAGGCGCTCTGGGTCAGATTGCCGTTGAGGTAGCCCATGCCGGTGAGCTGCCCGCTTCCGATGGCGGTGATGCTCTTGGTCTGCTGCCACCCGGTATCCATGGTCTGGTCATAGAGGGTGTCCGGGTTGCCGGTGATGTGGTCGATGACGACCTTGATCCGCCGGAAGAAATAGATGCCGCTGAATTTGTCCCAGAACAGAACGACCATCACCACCATGGCGGCAAAGAGCAGGATAGCCAGGACGAACCAGCGTTTTTTAACGCCCGATACCCAGGCCATGACCACAAAGATGAACAGATAGGTGAGACCCATGCCGAAGTCGCCCGAGGCCACCGCGATCAGGCCGAACATCATCAGGGTATGGCCTGTGATCTGCATGACCGAGGGAATGGAGCTGATGTCATGCCCCCGGCTCTGGATGCGGCTGCACTGCCAGGCCAGAAGCAGGATAAAGGTGAGTTTGACGATCTCCGCGGGCTGGAGTTCAAAGGGGATGCCGGGGATGGAGAGCCAGCTGCGGTTGCCCGTGCCGTGGTCCACGCCGATGGGCGTGCGGGTGAGGAGCACAAAGCCGATGTTGAAGGCCAGCAGGAACTTCCAGGACTTTTCCGTAAAAAGCTCCACATCCACCGAGGACATCACAATATAGACCAGTACGCCCAGCACGATGGCAATGGACTGGACCGGCATGAAGCGGGTGCTTTCCGTATAGCGGGAGGCGCTGTAAATGAGCACCAGTCCAAAGCCGCTGGCGGCCAGACAGAGGGAGAGCAGCACAAGATCCCCCTTGCGGAAAAATTCTTTGAGGGAGTCGGTAAGCCAGGACAGAGAAAACGGCCTCCTTTCCAAATCAGACCAGTCAGAAATCCGGGGAGCTTCCACTGGGAAAGCTCCGGTGAACGGCTCTTATCATATCACCTTTTTGGAGAGACGTAAACCATTTTGCGCTTTCTTTAAACTTATGTTATAATATCTCCGGTTTGAAGGAGCGTGAATCCATGGAATATATTTCCGACTGCGTGGACGATACCGAGGCATTGGGGGAGGCCCTGGCGCGGGTGCTGGCGCCTGGGTCAGTGGTGGCCTTTTCCGGAGATCTTGGGGCGGGCAAGACCGCGTTTACCCGGGGGCTTGCCCGGGGGCTGGGGATTGAAGAGCGGGTGACCAGTCCCACCTTTACCATCGTCAACGAATATGAGGGCGGCCGTCTGCCGCTGTTTCACTTTGATATGTACCGCCTTGGCTCCGAGGAGGAGCTCTTTGACATCGGCTGGGAGGACTATCTGGCCCGGGGCGGCGTGTGCGCCGTAGAGTGGAGCGAGAATGTGGAGCGGGCCCTGGAAGCGGGCTGTATCCGGGTGGATATCCGCCGGGGCGCGGGAGAGGACCAGCGCCTCCTCACCATCACCGGAGCGCCCGACCTGACGGCTGAGGAGGGAAGCGTATGAAGATTTTGGCACTGGAATCCTCGGCCACGGCCTGTTCCGTGGCGCTGTGCGAGGAGGAGAAACTGATCGCCCAGTCCTTCCAGAACAACGGCCTGACCCACAGCCGCACGCTGATGCCCATGCTGGAGCATCTGCTGGACAGCTGCGGGGCCGCGCTGGAGGAGGTGGATCTCATCGCGGTGGCGGCCGGTCCGGGTTCCTTTACCGGGCTGCGGATCGGCGTAGCGGCGGCCAAGGGTCTGGCCTGGCCGGCGGAAAAGCCCTGTGCGGGGGTCTCCACACTGGAGGCCATGGCCTGGACGGCGGCCCACACCGGCGGGGAGATCTGTGCGGTGATGGACGCCCGGCGCAGCCAGGTCTATAACGCCTGTTTCCGGGGGACGGGAGAGGGATTGGAGCGCCTCACCCCGGACCGGGCCATCGGCCTGCCTGAACTGGCCGCCGAGCTAAAAAACAGGGAAAATCCGCAAATTCTGGTTGGAGACGGCGCGCTTTTATGTTATACTACGTTCAAGGAACAGGGGCTGGATGTCCGTTTGGCGCCGCCCCATCTGCGCTATCAGAGCGCCTGGGGCGTGGCCCGGGCCGCGCTGGAGCAGGCCCGAACCGGGGCGCTGACCGACGCGCAGGGCCTGGTCCCTGTTTACCACCGCCTCTCACAGGCGGAACGGGAGCGGTTGGAAAAGCTCCGGGCGGAGGAAACCGCTGAGAAAACAAGATAAAAGGGGAAGATACCATGGACATGGAAAAGGTACACATTCTGGACCACCCGCTGCTGCAGCACAAGCTCGCCATCCTGCGGGATGAGCGCACCGGCTCCAAGGAGTTCCGGGAGGTCGTTTCCGAGATCGCCACCCTTATGTGCTATGAGGCCACCCGCGACCTGCCGCTGGAGGAGGTCGAGATCAAGACCCCCATCACCACCGCCAAGTTCAAGACCCTGGCGGGCAAGAAGCTGGCCATCGTTCCCGTGCTGCGGGCCGGTCTGGGCATGGTGGACGGCATTCTGGAGCTGCTTCCCGCCGCCAAGGTGGGCCATATCGGCCTGTACCGGGACCCTGATACCCTGGAGCCCGTAGAGTATTACTGCAAGATGCCCAACGACATTGCCGAGCGGGACATCATCATCCTCGATCCCATGCTGGCCACCGGCGGCTCCGCCTCTGCGGCCATCCAGTTTATCAAGAACTATGATGTCAAGCACATCAAGCTGATGAACATCATCGCTGCGCCCGAGGGAATTGAACGGGTCCACAAGGATCATCCCGACGTGGAGATCTATGTGGCCGCGGTGGATGAGAAGCTCAACGACCACGGCTACATCGTGCCCGGCCTGGGCGATGCGGGCGACCGTATTTTCGGCACCAAGTAAGAAGATATTTGTGGATGAAGGGACGCCCCCGGTACATGTGCGGGGCGCCCTTTTTTTATGGTGGGATGAGAGAAGATGAATGGATTGATTGCGTTTCTGCTGATTCTGGCGGCACTTGGACTGTTGGATCAGCTGCTGGGAGGACGGATGGGGCTGGCGGAGCCCTTTGGACGGGGCGTGGATTCCATGGGCAGGCTGGCCATCTCTCTGGTGGGATTATACTGCCTGGGCATCACCGCGGTGCGGAGCAATACCCAGGCAGTGGCGGCCCTGGCCGGAGTACTCCCCTTTGATCCCTGTGTGCTGGTGGGCTGTCTTCTGGCCCCTGACCTGGGCGGGTGGTCCATTGCCCGGGAAATGGCGGGGAATCCGGCGGTGGGACGGTTTGCCGGAGTGATCGTATCCTCCACGCTGGGCTGCGCCCTGAGCTTTGTGCTGCCCCTCTCTCTGGCCGGGATCGGGCGGGAAGAGGTGGGAGCCATGATGCGGGGGCTGGTGCTGGGGATCGTGACTCTCCCCGCGGCTCTTCTGAGCGGAGGCATTCTGCTTGGCGTGGGATGGGGGGAGCTGGCCAGGGCCTGCGCCCCGATTCTGCTGGTCTGCGCGGGGCTCTGCCTGGCCCTGTGGAAGGCCACGGGCCCCACGACCCGGGTCCTTCTCCTGCTGGGGAACGGGATACGCGCATTGAGCTTTGTGCTCTTCGCACTGGTGGTGCTGGGGCTTTTTCTTCCGGCGTGGAGCCTCTCCGGGCCGGGGCTGGCGGAGGAGGCCCTTGTGGTGGTGCTGAAGATCACCGCTGTGGTCTGCGGCGCCATGGTGCTCTCGCGGCTGATCCTGGCCTGGTGCCAGGGCCCCATCCGGGTCCTTGCGGGCTGGATGGGGGTGAATGAAGCCGCGGCGGTGGGACTGATTTTGAGTCCGGCTACCAGCCTCTCCATGCTTCCCCTGTTTAGTCAGATGGACCCAAGAGGAAAGGCCATGAACGCCGCCTTTTCCGTGTCGGGCGCCTTTGCCCTGGGAGGACAGATGGCCTTTATCGCCAGCGTGGAGCCGGGGCAGGTGGTGGCGGCCTTTGTAGTGTCCAAGCTGCTGGGCGGACTGTGCGCGCTGGGCGCAGCGGCGGCATTCTATCCGCGGGTGAGACCGGAGGAGGAGTGAGGACAGGCCGCCGGGAGAGAAAACTGGTTAGAAAATTTCAAAAACTAAACTACCAAGTCTTGACAATGCGGCTGATTCCGTGCTAGTATGGGAACAGAGTTTCCCGGAGCGGGAGTGTTTCACTGAATACATAGAACAGACGAAAAGCGAACATGGATAAAGGAGGCTGTATTCCGATGAAAACGGATATCGAAATCGCGCAGGAAGCGAAAATGCTGCCCATCGCAGAAGTGGCCGCCAAGCTTGGAGTTGCCGAGGATATGCTGGAGCCTTATGGACGCACCAAGGCCAAGCTGGATCTCAATCCCCTGCGGGAGATGCCTCGAAAGGCCAAGCTGGTGCTGGTGACCGCCATCAACCCCACGCCGGCGGGGGAGGGCAAGACCACCACCAGCGTGGGACTGGCCGACGCCCTCAATCAGCTGGGGAGGAAGGTCGTTCTCTGCCTGCGCGAGCCCAGCCTTGGTCCCGTGTTCGGAGTCAAGGGCGGCGCGGCCGGCGGCGGATATGCCCAGGTGGTCCCCATGGAGGAGATCAATCTCCATTTCACCGGCGATTTCCACGCCATCGGCGCGGCCAACAACCTGCTGGCCGCCATGCTGGATAACCACATTCAGCAGGGCAACGCGCTGGATATCGACGTGCGCAAGATCACCTGGAAGCGCGCGGTAGACATGAATGACCGCCAGCTGCGCAGCATCATCTGCGGCCTGGGGGGCAAGCCCAACGGCGTGCCCCGTGAGGACGGGTTCGATATCACGGTGGCCTCTGAGATCATGGCTGTGCTCTGCCTGGCCACCAGCCTGACCGACCTGAAGGCCCGTCTGGCCCGCATGGTCGTGGCCTATACCCGGGACGACAAGCCGGTCACCGCCCATGACCTGAAGGCCGAGGGCGCCATGGCCGCCCTCCTCAAGGACGCCATCAAACCCAACCTGGTCCAGACCCTGGAGCACACGCCCGCGCTCATCCACGGTGGACCCTTTGCCAATATCGCCCACGGGTGCAACTCCATCATGGCTACGGACACCGGCATGAAGCTGGGCGACTATGTGGTCACCGAGGCGGGCTTCGGCGCCGACCTGGGGGCCGAGAAATTCCTGGACATCAAGTGCCGCGCCGCAGGTTTCGCGCCCAGCGCCGTGGTGATCGTGGCCACCGTCCGCGCCCTGAAGCACCACGGGGGCGTGGCCAAGGCCGATCTGAATCAGGAGAACCTGGCCGCGCTGGAGGCCGGCCTTCCCAACCTGCTCCAGCACGTGGAGAATGTAACCAAGGTCTTTGGACTGCCCTGCGTGGTGGCTGTCAACGCCTTCCCCACCGACACTGCCGCCGAGCTCAAGCTGGTGGAGGACAAGTGCAAGGAGTTGGGAGTCAATGTGGCCCTGTCCGAGGTGTGGGCCAAGGGCGGCGAGGGCGGAAAGGCCCTGGCCGAGGAAGTGGTCCGCCTGTGTGAGCAGCCCAGCCAGTTCCGCTACTGCTATGAGGCCGACGCCTCCATTGAGGAGAAGCTCAACGCCATCGCCACCAAGATCTACCGGGCCGAGGGCGTGGATCTGACGCCCAACGCCAAGAAGCAGCTCAAGCAGCTGACCGAGCTGGGCTATGGCAAGCTGCCCATCTGCATGGCCAAGACCCAGTACTCCTTCTCCGACGATCAGACCCTCCTGGGGGCGCCCAAGGGCTTCCGCATCACGGTGCGAAACCTGAAGGTCTCGGCGGGCGCCGGCTTCATTGTCGCCCTGACCGGCGATATCATGACGATGCCCGGCCTGCCTAAGGTGCCTTCGGCGGAGAAGATCGATATCGACGAGAACGGCGTGATCTCCGGGCTGTTCTAAGAATACCGGCCGGGCCGCGGCACAAATAGAATATTTGGAAACACTCCGGTGGAAGTACCGCTTCCACCGGAGTGTTTTGTCTATACGGCGGAGGATCGATATCTTTGTGCGGTATTAATGTGAGCGGGGAAATGCTCACAGCTTCCTAGCATCCACTGTGGTATGATGTTCAAAATAGGAGACGTATGTCCATATCGGACTGCGGAGGGAGGAAGATCCATGACGCAACCGGAACGCTGCCTGCCATATCTCTCGGGCCAAAGAGAGGGTGCCTCTTCCCACGGGAGACTGAAGATTTTTTTGGGATATGCTGCGGGCGTGGGAAAGACGTATGCCATGCTGGAGGCGGCACATCAGGCCCAAAAAGAGGGCGTCGATGTGGTGGTGGGCTATGTGGAGCAGCACGCCCGGCCGGATACGCTGGCCTTGCTGGACGGGCTGGAAGTTTTGCCTTGTCAGGTGATCGACTACCGGGGCATCAAGCTGAAAGAATTTGATTTGGACGGAGCGCTGCGGCGAAAGCCGGCCCTGATCCTGGTGGACGAACTGGCCCACAATAATGCCCAGGGCTGCCGGCATACAAAGCGCTATCAGGATGTGGAGGAGCTGCTCCAGGCCGGGATCAATGTCTATACCACGGTCAATGTGCAGCACCTGGAATCCCTGAACGATCTGGTCTGTTCCATCACAGGGATCGCTGTCAACGAGCGGATTCCAGACCATGTGTTTGACCGGGCCAACCAGGTGGAGCTGGTGGACATTGAGCCTGCCGAATTGGTCAAACGGCTCCAGGCCGGAAAGGTCTATCAGGAGAAGCAGGCCAAGCAGGCCCTCCGGAACTTCTTCACCGAGGAGAATCTGACTGCCCTGCGTGAGATCGCCATGCGCAGGACGGCTGACCAGCTGAACCGGGCTGCGGTACAGGAGGGGATGGAGAAGAGCGCCCGGGCAGGGGAGCACATCCTGATCTGTCTCTCCTCCGCGCCCTCCAACGCCAAGGTGATTCGGACAGCCGCCCGGATGGCGGAGGCGTTTCACAGCGGGTTCACCGCGCTGTTTGTCCAGACGCCGGAGACAAAGGAGCTCTCCGGGGAAAACATCAAGCGGCTGCGGAGCAATCTGCGGCTGGCTGAACAGCTGGGGGCCCAGATCTCCACGGTGTACGGTACAGACCCGGCGGTGCAGATCGCGGAATATGCCCGGGTCAGCGGCGTCACCAAGATCGTGATGGGCCGCATCAACCACAAACAGAACCCGGTGACCGGCAAGAAGAGCCTGGCTGACCAGCTGATCGAGCTGACCGACCTGGACGTATACATCATCCCGGACCAGCAGCCCATCTATAAAAAGCCCATTGGAAAACTCCGGAGACCAAAAGTGAGCTTTTCGTGGAAGGATATGGGCAAAATGCTGTTCTCTCTCATTCTGTCCACAGGGGTAAGTTTCGGGTTCCACTATGCAGGCTTCAGCGAGTCCAACATCATCACAGTGTATATTCTGGGCGTACTGCTTACCGCGGTCTGGACGGGTGGGCATTTTTATGGGGCGATCAACTCCTTTTTGAGCGTGGCAGCCTTCAATTTCTTCTTTACAGAGCCGCGCTATACCTTCCAGGCCAATGACCCCAGTTATCCGGTCACCTTTTTGATCATGCTCTTCTCCAGCGTGATTGCCAGCTCTCTGGCCAGCCGTGTCAAAGTACAGGCCCGTCTGGCCGCGGAGAAAAGCTATTATACCGAGCTGCTGCTGGGCAGCAGCCAGAAACTGCAAAAGGGGCGTACCGAGTGGGACTGCCTGCGCCTGACGGCCGAACAGCTCAACCGGCTGTTTGACCGCCCGGTGCTGTATGCCCTCAGCCGGGAGAAGGAGGAGCTTGCCTTTCGGGTGGAGCCGGCTGACGAGCAGGAGATCCTGGCCGGACTGAATACGGAAGAGATCGGGGTGGCCAAATGGGTCCAGCGGAATAACAAGCACGCCGGGGCGACCACGAATACCTTGCCGAATTCCAGGTGGCTCTTCCTCTCGGTACGGGGGACCCAGGGGGTCATGGGGATCGTGGGCATCCCCATTGTGGGCTATTCCACTCCGGACGCCTTTGAGAAGAACCTGATGATTCCCATTCTGAGCGAGTGCGGGCTGAGTCAGGAGCGCATCCGCCTGCAGGAGGAGCAAAACCAGGTGGCTCTTCAGACTCAGAAAGAGCGCCTTCAGGCCAATCTCCTCCGGGCGGTATCCCATGACCTGCGCACGCCCCTGACCAATATCAACGGCAGCGCCGGGATCCTCATGCGGGAGCCGGAGACCCTGGATCAGGAGACCAGGGAGAAGCTGTATACCGCTATCTATGACGACACCAGCTGGCTCATCAACATGACGGAGAATCTGCTGGCGGCCACTCGGCTGGAGACCGACCGGGAGTCGTTCCAGCCCCATCCGGAGCTTTTGGAGGACCTCTTCCAGTGCGCCATCCAGCAGCTGGACCGCCGGGCACAGGAACACACCATAACCGTGCACTTGGAGGAGAGCACCCTGATGGTTTCCATCCATACCAAATTGATCCTGCGCGTGATCATCAATATCCTGAACAATGCCATCCAGTATACGCCAAAGGGCTCCCACATTGTCTTGTGGGGAAGACGGAAGGGGGAGCGGATCGAGGTGGATGTCTCGGACGATGGCCCGGGCATTCCAGACGAGGCAAAAAAGCATCTCTTCGACCTGTTCTATACCGCGGAACAGGGGAAGGCGGATTGTCAGCGCGGGCTTGGCCTGGGTCTCAACCTGTGTCAGTCCATTGTCTCGCTGCACGGAGGGCAGATCACGGTCTCCGATCACAAACCAAGCGGCACGGTATTCCGCTTCACGCTTCCGGCGATCCGCTCCAGCGAGCTGACCAGCTGCGTGGAGCGGGAAATGGGCCCATATTAATAACTCCTTAATATATGCGGGCGTTCCTTAATCCCCACTTATTACCGTGTGCGGTATGCTACTGATGCAAAACAGGGCGCTGTGCTGTTTTGTCTGTGTACCACAGAAGAAGTCAAGTTCTATGGCAGCGCGCGAGCCGCTCCGTACCACCCCTGTCTGCCCGCTTCGCAGCGTTTGGCCGGATGCCGGCCGCGGCGAAGCGAGGGCATGCCGGGCGGCGGCGCCGGATCGGCAAGAGAAAGGAGCAATACGGTATGATGGATATTTTGATGATCGGGACGCTGCTGGTCTCGTTCGGGCTGGTGCGTCTGTTGGTCAAGTGGTGCCAGAAGCAGGTGGAATCACAGGAGTAATGGAAGCGAGGAGGAATGGCTTATGATCTTACTTGGTGTGATCGTTCTGCTGCTGGGCGGATATTTGGTCTATGCCCTGGCGCATCCGGAACGCTTTTGATATCTTGAGACAGTTTGGGAGGAATTACATATGTTACAGCTGGTTCTGACAATTCTTATTTATTTGATAATTGTCATTCCGGTGGGGCGGTATCTGTACCATATCGCCGCGGGAAAGCATACCTTTGCCGACCCGGTGTTTGACCGGGTGGACGGAGCCATTTACCGGATCGGCGGAGTCGATCCGGAGAAGGGCATGAACTGGAAGCAGTATGTCCTGGCCCTGATTGGCACCAACGCCGTGATGGTGGGTATCGGATACCTGATCCTGCGCATCCAGAGTACCGCTCTGTTCAACCCCAACGGTATTGAGGGAATGGAGCCTGCGCTGGCCTTCAACACCATCATCAGCTTCATGACCAACACCAACCTCCAGCACTACTCCGGCGAGAGCGGCCTGAGCTACCTCTCCCAGATGCTGGTCATCATCTTTATGATGTTTGTCTCGGCCGCGACCGGCTATGCAGCCTGCGTGGCCTTTATCCGGGGCCTGGCAGGCAGGACGAAAGACAATGTGGGCAACTTCTTCGTAGATTTGGTGCGTATCACGACCCGTATCCTGATTCCCTTTTCGGTGGTGGGCGGCCTGCTGCTGGTGTGGCAGGGCGTGCCCCAGAATTTTGACGGCAACGTCGTGGTCAAGACCCTGGAGGGAACTTTGCAGGCCATTGCCATGGGGCCCATCGCGGCGCTGGAGATCATTAAGCACCTGGGCACCAACGGCGGCGGATTTTTGGGGGCCAATTCCTCCACGCCGCTGGAGAATCCCACAATGCTCTCCAACCTGATTGAGCTATACTCCATGATGCTGCTGCCCGGCGCCTGTGTCATTACCTTCGGTAAGATGGCGGGGGACAGCCGGAAGGAGCATCTGAAGAAGATCGCGCCTGAAAATACACTCCTAGACCGCCGCGAGGGCATCACGGCTAAGATTTACGGCCGTGAAGGCCGCAGCATTTTCCTGGCCATGGGCATTCTCTTCGTGGTGGGCCTGAGCGTGTGCTTCTGGGCGGAGAGCCAGGGCAACCCCGCGCTGGCCGCCATCGGTCTGGACCAGTCCGCCGGAAGCATGGAAGGGAAGGAGGTCCGCTTCGGGATCGCCCAGTCCGCCCTCTTTACGACGGTGACCACGTCCTTCACGACCGGTACGGTCAACAACATGCATGACACCCTCACCCCCCTGGGCGGCATGGTCCCCCTGCTGTACATGATGCTCAATGTGGTATTCGGCGGCAAGGGCGTGGGCCTGATGAACATGATCATGTATGCCATCCTGGCGGTGTTCATCTGCGGCCTGATGGTGGGCCGTACCCCGGAATACCTGGGCAAAAAGATCGAGGGCCGTGAGATGAAGCTCACCGCGCTGTGCATCATCATCCATCCGCTGCTGATCCTGGCCTTCTCCGCCCTGGCGGTTGGGACGGAGGCCGGCCGCGCCGGTATCACCAACCCCGGTTTCCACGGCCTGAGCCAGGTGCTGTACGAGTACGCCTCTTCTGCCGCCAACAACGGCTCCGGCTTTGAGGGGCTGGCAGACAACACGTATTTCTGGAATATCACCACCGGACTGGCCATGTTCTTTGGACGGTACCTGTCCATCGTGTTCCAGCTGGCCATCGTGGGCTCCCTGATGAAGAAGAACTATATCAACGAGTCCGCGGGCACCCTTCAGACCAATACCTTCAGCTTTGCGGTGATTCTGGTATTCGTTGTTTATATCTTTGCCGCGCTGACCTTCTTCCCGGCGCTGGCTCTGGGCCCCATTGCCGAGCATCTGACCCTGTGGGCCTAAGGAGGATTTGACCATCATGAGTAAGAAGCAAAATAAAAAGACGCTGACGCCTGAGATCCTGAAGCAGGCCTTTGCCGGTGCGTTCCAGAAGCTGGACCCCCGGTACATGATCAAAAATCCGGTCATGTTTGTGGTGGAGATCGGATTTTTCATCACCCTGCTGCTGACCATCGCGCCGGGGCTCTTTGGGGAAAATGACGCCAGCCTGCGCACCTATAACCTGGTGGTCGCCATCATTCTGCTGGTGACGGTGCTCTTCGCCAACTTTGCCGAGTCTGTGGCGGAGGGCCGCGGCAAGGCGCAGGCGGCCAGCCTGAAAAAGACCCAGAAGGACACGGAAGCCCGCCGGCTGGACGAGCACGGCAATGAGACCACGGTCTCCTCCAGCGAACTGAAGCGGGGCGATATCGTCATGGTAGTGGCCGGCGAGGTCATCCCCGGCGACGGCGAGGTCATTGAGGGCATTGCCTCGGTGGACGAGTCGGCGATCACCGGCGAGTCCGCCCCGGTGGTCCGGGAGAGCGGCGGCGACTTCTGCTCTGTCACCGGAGGCACCACCGTGGTGTCCGACTGGCTGAAGATCCGCATTACCTCCGACCCCGGCAACAGCTTTCTGGACCGGATGATCGCCCTGGTAGAGGGCGCCTCCCGGAAAAAGACCCCGAATGAGATCGCGCTGAGCACGCTGTTGGTCTCGCTGACCATTATCTTCCTTATCGTGATCGTCACCCTGTATCCTATCGGTATGTACTGCGGCGTGCAGCTGCCCCTGTCCACCCTGATCGCCCTGATGGTCTGTCTGATCCCCACCACCATCGGCGGTCTGCTCTCGGCCATCGGCATCGCCGGCATGGACCGTGTGACCCGTTTTAACGTCATCGCCATGTCCGGCAAGGCGGTGGAGGCCTGCGGCGATGTGGATACCATGATCCTGGATAAGACCGGCACCATCACCTTCGGGAACCGTCTGGCTGCCGACTTCTTCCCGGTGGAGGGCGCCAGACGCAGTGATCTCATCCGCTGCGCCGCCCTGACCAGCCTTCACGACGAAACTCCTGAGGGTAAGTCCACGCTGGAGCTGGCCCGCCGTCTGGGGGACACCAGCCAGGAGCTGTCCGGCTCCACCTTTATGGAGTTCACCGCCCAGACCCGTATGAGCGGTGTGGACCTGCCCGACGGCACCCGGGTGCGCAAGGGTGCTTCCGACGCCATTGAGCAGTATGTCCGGGAGCAGGGCGGCGAGATTCCCGCCGATCTGCACACCCATGTGGAGGAGGTCTCCTCTCTGGGCGGCACGCCTCTGGTGGTATGTGAAAACAGCAAGGTGCTGGGCGTCATCTATCTGAAAGACACCGTGAAGCCCGGTATGGCGGAGCGGTTCGAGCGCCTGCGCGCCATCGGCATCAAGACCATCATGTGTACCGGCGATAACCCCCTCACGGCCGCCACGATTGCCAAGGAGGCCGGTGTGGACGGCTTTATCGCCGAGTGTAAGCCCGAGGACAAGATTGACGTCATCAAGCGGGAGCAGGCGGAGGGCAAGATCGTGGCCATGACCGGCGACGGTACCAATGATGCCCCCGCTCTGGCTCAGGCCAACGTGGGCCTGGCCATGAATTCCGGCACCACCGCCGCCAAGGAGGCGGCCAACATGGTGGATCTGGACAGCGACCCCACCAAGATCCTGGAGGTGGTGGAGATCGGCAAGCAGCTGCTCATCACCCGCGGCTCTCTGACCACCTTCTCCATCGCCAACGACATCGCCAAATATTTTGCCATCATTCCGGCCATGTTCCAGATGGGCATCCCCCAGCTGGGGGTGCTGAATATCATGCACCTGACCACCAATTACAGCGCCATCCTGTCGGCTCTGATTTTCAACGCCATCATCATCCCCTGCCTCATCCCACTGGCCATGAAGGGCGTCAAGTACCGCCCCATGTCCTCCGGCAAGATGCTGGCCCGGAATATGCTGATCTACGGTCTGGGCGGCGTGATCACTCCCTTTGTCGGCATCAAGCTCATCGATATGATCATCGCGCCGCTGCTGGCTGCCATGGGTATGTAAGGAGGACTCCAATATGTCGAATAAAACCATTCTTCACAATATACGGCAGTCCGTAGTGGTGACGCTGGTCCTGCTGCTGTTGTGCGGCTTTCTGTTTCCCGTGGTACTCAGCGGCCTGTCTGCGTTGCTCTTTCCCCGTCAGGCCAAGGGCAGTCTGGTCATGGCCGACGGCGCCCCGGTGGGCGCGGCCAACGTGGGCCAGGATTTTACCGAGCCATACTTCATGAAATGCCGTCCCTCCGCATACCACTACAACACCTATTATGAGGATGCCGAGGGCAACCGGTTCTATCATGACGGCAGCGAGTTTGCCGGGCTGGGCTCCGGCTCCAACAACTATGCGCCCTCGAATCCTGCCCTCACCGAGCGGGTCGAGGCGGATATTGAGGAGTTCTTGGCTGCCAACCCCGAAATCAGCCGGGAGGACCTGCCTGCCGACCTGATGACCGCTTCCGGTTCCGGACTGGACCCCCACGTATCCCCGGAAGCCGCCCAGGTGCAGCTGCCCGCTCTGGCGGAGGCCTCTGGCCTGAGCCGGGAGCAGCTGGAGCAGATCGTGGCCGACAATACGGCCGGAAAGCTTCTGGGGGTGTTCGGTGAGGAGACGGTCAACGTGCTGGGAGTCAACCTGGACATTGCCAAGGCCATGGGCCTGATTGACGAGGTGAGCAAATAAGTGCGGCATGCGGCCGCTGTGGGAAAGGAGGAGCGTGCGATGCACTTTCATTATGATAAGACGGTAGAGCGGGTGATCTGCCCGGCGGTGGAACTGGATGGCGAGACGCCTGCGTGGTTGATGATCTGTCTGGCAAAATTGCTGAAGGACTGGCTGGGGGAGGGAAGCCGGGCTTCCTATGAGAGCGGCGGCGCCCTGCTGCGGCTTGGCTATGAGGTGCAGACCTTTTCCACAGCGGAATTCGCACAGTCTTTTGGGTCCGCGCTGAGCAGGATCCACGATACCTGGCCGGTACAGGTCTTCGGTCTGGCGCCCAATGGGGAGCTTGTGGGGCTCTCTTTCACGCGGGAACAGAAGATGCTTGTCCTGCGTCAGCAGACGATATCGGGCTGCTGGCACGAGGAGCTGCGCGACCTGTATTTCTCCATACAGTTCCTCGATCCCCGCTCGGCGGAGTGTATGTTCCGGATCCTGCGTGCGATAGACCGGGGAGAGTGCGCGGCGGCGTTTGAATGGAGCTGTGCGGATTTCCTGGAGGAACAGCGGCTCTCCCGGCTGGATCACACGTGCTCCTTCTGTTATGTGTGCTGGGGGGAGGACGAGGATGATTTGGATTGTCTGGCCGGACTTACCATGGAGCAGAAAGAGGTGCTCTGGAGGCTCTTTTTGGAAAAGAGGCTCCTTCCGCCTGAGTTTGAGTGGCTTAGGAACGCGCTTCTGAAGGATGTGGCGCCGAACTGGGCCGAGTGGAACCTGGCGCTCTACCATGTGCTGGAGCAGCTGAAGATTCGCTTCCTCTGCCGCAGGGATCAGTTTGAACTGCTTGATGGGGAGGGAAAGCGGCTCTATTTCAGCGTGGAACATGCCGAAGCGGCGGAGCAGGTGCTCATGAAGATTCTCTTCCCGCTCCACCAGTAGAAGAGATCTACCGGGCTGAGAGCAAATACAGAAAACCTGTGGTTGGAGGGCTGTCTGACGAGAGTTGGACAGCCCTCCGGTCATGATTGCTCCTTTATACAGCTTTAATGCGGACAAAAAGATATCAATGCCTTTTTTAGACCAGATATGGATAATAGGAACAGACTGAAAAAATCTATAAAGAAAAATCACGATAGTGAGAAGGATATGGGCGGTGCCTGTGCCCAAGGAGGGAGCGGGCGCTGCCATTCTGGAATTTGTTCAGCAGAATGCGCGGCGCTGTGGTATAATATCCGTGTTTGAAGGGGGGGCTACCATGGACGCAGTAACGCAGGATGGGCAGAGAGGAAAAAGATCGTGCGGAAAGCTCACCATTTTTGCCAGCTACCTGTCCGGCGCTGGAAAGAGCTACGCGATGCTGCGGGCGGGAGAGCAGGCCAGAGCGGGCGGGATGGATGTAGTTATCGGGCTGTTCTCGGAGCATCTGTGGCCCGAGACCCGCCGGCTGGCGGAAGGATTTGAAAGAGTGCCCTGTGTGCCGGTGGAGAAACAGGGAGCAGTCCGTTACGAGGTCGATCTGCGGGCGTGTCTGAACCGAAAGCCGCAGGTGCTTCTGATCGATGACCTTTCCTACCAGAATATAGGGAATGCCCGCTATAAGAAGCGTTATCAGGAGATCTGGGCGATGCTGGAGGCGGGGATTGATGTCTATACCACACTGGATATCCAGAACATGGAGAGCATTCAGGATACGGTCTCGGCTATCGTCGGGGGTACGGTATCCGAACGCATTCCAGACGGTGTTTTTGACCGCGCGGCGCAAGTGTATTTTGTCGATATAGAGCCGGAGTGCCTGCGGGAGCGTCTGCGCCGGGCAGGGAAAACAGAGCTGCTTGCCCGGTACTCCGCGGCAGAGATGAGCGCGCTGCGGGAGGTGGGACTGCGCCGGTGCGCGGACCGGGCCGCTCTGTATACAAAGGGAATACAGAACACGCCGGACGATCACAGCCGGGAGCATATTCTGGTCTGCCTTTCGCCGTCGCCCGCCAACGCGAAAGTCATCCGTACAGCGGCCGGGATGGCGGGCGCTTTCCGGTGCAATTTTACCGCGCTGTTTGTGGAGACAAGGAGCGCAGCCCGGATGACTGCGGCCGACCGGGAGCGTCTGGACGCTCATGTCCGCCTGGCCGAACAGCTGGGGGCGTCGGCGGAGACGCTGTACGGAGAGGACGCGGCCGATCAGATCGCGGAGTTTGCCCGCATCTCGGGCGTCACCCGGATCGTGCTCGGGCGCAGCAGGGGAGCCCATGGGAGGTTTCTCTGGAAAACATCTCTGACCGAGCGGCTGATCGGCCTTGTCCCAGAGCTGGACGTTCACATCATCCCGGATAGCGGGATCAGCCGGGCGTTCTCTGACCGGCGCCGGGAGGGCATGCATATCCCCATGCCGTCCCTCCGTGATTTGGAAAAGAGCGTGCTGATCTTTGCCCTGGCCACCCTGATCGGCGTGGGTTTCTATCGGCTGGGCTTTACAGAGGCCAATATCATCACGCTCTATATTCTGGGTGTAATGCTGATCTCGGTCTTTACCAAGAGTCCGGTGTGCAGCCTGGCTGCCTCTATTGTAAGCGTACTGGCCTTTAACTTTTTCTTTACGGCGCCCCGCTTTTCCCTTCAGGCCTATGACAGCGGCTATCCGGTGACATTTCTGGTGATGTTTTTGGCGTCCCTGCTCACGGGCTCTCTGGCCGCCAGGCTGAAGTCCCACGCCAAACGCTCAGCCCAGGTGGCATGGCGGACCAGACTCCTTTTTGAGACCAACCAGAATCTGCAAAAAGCACACAGCCAGTCCGAGATCCTCTCTATCACGGCCAGACAGATGGTCAAGATCTTCCAACGGGATATCGTCGCCTGCCTGGCGGAGGGGGGCGCGTTACAGCCGCTGGAGATTTTTTCGGTGGAGGAAGCCCCCGATTATGAGTTATATACCTCGGAGCGGGAGCGGGAGGCCGCTCAGTGGGTCCTGAAGAACAACCGAAGAGCAGGCGCGGGGACAGACGCCCTGTCCGATGCACGGTGCACCTATCTCTCCATCCGCACGGGAGAGCAGGTATACGGCGTGGTGGGGATCGCGGTGGGAGATCGTCCCTTGGACTCGTTTGAGTGCAGTCTCCTCCTCTCTGTGTTGGGAGAGTGCGCACTGGCGCTGGAGAACCGGAAGAATCTGGAGGAAAAAGAGGCGGCTGCCGTCCTGGCCAAGAATGAACAGCTGCGCGCCAACCTGCTGCGCTCGATCTCTCATGACCTGCGCACCCCGCTGACCTCCATCTCGGGAAATGCCAGCAACCTGCTCTCCAACGGAGGCCTCTTCGATGAAAAGGCCAAGGAGCAGATGTACACCGACATCTACGATGACGCCATGTGGCTGATCAACCTGGTGGAAAATCTTCTCTCAGTCAGCCGCCTGGAGGAAGGGCGGATGAATCTGCACCTCTCCACCGAGCTGATGGACGAGGTGGTGGCCGAGGCGCTGCGGCATATCAACCGGAAGAGCGTGGAGTACAGGCTGCAGGTCCAGAGCAGCGACGAGTATACACTGGTCCGGATCGACGCAAAGCTCATCGTCCAGGTGCTGATCAATATTGTGGACAATGCCATCAAATACACCCCTCCGGGCTCGGAAATCAACATCGGATGGAGAAAGAGGGACCGTTTCGTAGAGGTCTCTATCGCGGACAATGGACCGGGCATTTCCGATGAGGCCAAGCCGCATATCTTCGACATGTTTTACAGCGCGGCCAACCAGATCGCGGACAGCCGGCGCAGTATAGGGCTGGGGTTGGCGCTGTGCAAATCCATTGTCAATGCCCATGGAGGCGGGATCACGGTCTCGGACCATGTGCCGCAAGGAACCATTTTTACATTTTCTGTACCGGCTGGGGAGGTAGAGCTGCATGAATAAACCGCTGATTCTGGTCGTGGAGGATGATGTGCCCGTCCGTAATTTGATCACGACCACCCTGAAAGCCCACGACTATCGCTTTCTGACCGCCGCCAACGGCGAGTCAGCGATCCTGGAGGCCTCGTCTCACAATCCGGAGATCATTCTTCTGGATCTGGGACTGCCGGATATTGACGGCATTGAGGTGATCCGTCGGGTCCGGTCCTGGTCCAATCTGCCCATCATCGTCATCAGTGCCCGCAGTGAGGATACCGATAAGATCGACGCGCTGGACGCGGGGGCAGATGACTATCTGACCAAGCCTTTTTCGGTGGAGGAGCTGCTGGCCCGGCTGCGCGTGACTCAGCGGCGGCTGGCCACCCTGCAAATCGGCACGGTGAACGCCGAGGCTGTCTTTACAAACGGCAGGCTGAAGGTGGATTACGCCGCCGGATGCGCCTTTCTGGGAGACCAGGAGCTCCACCTGACCCCCAGCGAGTATAAGCTGCTGTGCCTGCTGTGCAAGAATGTGGGCAAGGTACTGACCCATACTTTTATCACCCAGCAAATCTGGGGCAGAAGCTGGGAAAACGATGTGGCCTCCCTCCGGGTATTCATGGCCACGCTCCGCAAGAAGCTGGAAAAAGAACCTGGGTCGCCCCAGTATATTCAGACCCACATCGGGGTGGGGTATCGGATGATGAAAGTGGAATAAAAGCAAATGCCCCTGTTCCATGAGCGGCGCTCAGGGAACAGGGGCACTCTTCATTAGAAATCAGGCAGACTGGGGATTCAGATACCGGATGATTCCGTCCGCCATGCCCTGGGCCAGAAGCTGCTGGTAGGCCGGGTCGGACAGGCGCATGAGCTCCTCATGGGAGGACATAAAGCCGGTCTCCACCAGAATGGCGGGCATTTTGGTCTGCCGCAGGACGGTATAGTCGGAGTTGTTCCGGATGCCGCGGTTGATGGCCCCGGTGGCCTCTGCCGTGGCGTCCTGAACGGCCTGGGCCAGTTTTTGGCCCTTGGTACTGCCTGTGGAATAGAAGGTGATGAGACCCTGGTAATTCGTGTTGTTGGCCAATGCATTGCAGTGGATGCTGATAAAGAGGTCGGCGTCCACCTCGTTGGCCACCGCACACCGGTCGGAGAGGGTCATGTAGACGTCACTCTCCCGTGTCATGATCACATTGTAGCCCTCAGCGGCCAGAATGTCCCGCAGACAGAGGCTGATGGGGAAGGTGAGGTCCTTTTCCATGATCCCCTCATAGTAGGCGCCGGAGGCGGAGCCGCCATGGCCGGGGTCGATCACGATGGTAGCGGTGGAGGGATCGATGGGATCGGTTGGGATGTCCGGGGGAGGCGCCGCGTCCTCATAGTGAGAGGTGACCAGAACGCCGCCCACCTGCTTTTCTACGGTGATATTTTCCGAGTAAGTAAAGCCGTCCGCCAGGTCAAAGACCACGCGCACCGTGTGGGGATAGCTGTATCCCAGGTCGTCCCCGTGCTGGGCGTAGCGGACGGCGGTGATCACCTCGTTTTCCACGGTGATGCTGCCGCTGCCCGGGTCGATGACCGTGCCCAGAATATCCACGGCGACCCGGGTTCCCAGATCCACCACCCGGTATTCGGGCACGTGGTTGGTGGCGATAAAGATGGACTGGGCGTTGTCATCCTGCTCGATGCGCACGATAGTGCCCCGATCCTCATGCTCCGGCGACGGTGTGGGCGTAGGGGTCGGCGTGGGAGTGGGAGTCGGTGTGGGCGTAGGCGTGGGAGTCGGAGTAGGAGTCGGGGTCGGCGTGGGGGTGGGAGTCGGAGTAACCGCCCCGGTGCGGATATCGGCGGTAAAGGTGTCGTTGTCCCAGAGGACCTCCGCCCCCAGCGTCTCCGAGACGAACCGGAGGGGGACCATGGTGCTCTCTTTCCCGTTGTATTTGACCGCGCCGGCCGGAACGCCGCCGGGCAGATCGGTAATCGTGCCGTTGACCGTTGCCTTGGAGGAGCCCAGGGTGAGCACGATGGTCTGACTCTCATTCTGGATGATGACCTGACGGGTGTCGTTGACCCAGAGCACGTCGGCACCCAGGGCTTCCGAGACCAGACGCACCGGGACCAGAGTCCGCCCTGCGCCGCCGATGTACTGGATGAGGGCCGGGACGTCAGGCGGGGTAAGGGCCGTGCCGTCCAGCTGGAGCTGAACCAGATCGGTCTGGACAGGGGCGTCATAGCGCTTGGCGCTCTCACTGTAAAAAGAGACGCTCAACGTTCCCGCCGGTCCGGCCGCCTGGGCGGTGAGAAAGCCGGCCAGCAGACAGAGCATGGCGAGGAGACATAGGAAAGTTTTTTTCATGACGGACTCCTTTTCTGAGAATTGCAGACATAATTTTACCGGAAAGGAGAAAATCCGTCAACCGAATCCCGCTAAAATAGTTGACATAAATTCCAAAAAGAACTTGTGCAAAATCGGGAAAGAAGAGACGTGGAAGGGTTGCACTCTCTGCCGCTTCTTGATACAATAAATTAAATCGCTAAATGTGAGCGACACCGTTTGGAGGGAAACCACATGATTCGAATCACACGTTCCGGCGCCTACTGCCGTTCCGGCGCCTTTCTTTCGGAGGAGGAGGGGCGGGCCGCCGGCCTGCCCGCCCCCGCCAAAGCCAGGGAGGGCACCATGGCCTATGGCATCCTCAAAGCCCACAACACGCTGGATACCATGGACCGTCTGGCCATCCGGTTTGACGCCATGGCCTCCCACGACATTACGTATGTGGGCATCATCCAGACTGCCCGGGCCTCCGGACTGACAGAATTTCCGCTGCCCTATGTGCTCACCAACTGCCACAACTCCCTGTGCGCGGTGGGCGGCACCATCAACGAGGACGACCATGTATTCGGCCTCTCGGCCGCCAAGAAGTACGGCGGTGAGTTTGTGCCCGCCCACCAGGCGGTCATCCACTCCTATATGCGGGAGCGGTACGCCGCGCCGGGCAGGATGATCCTGGGCTCCGACTCCCACACCCGGTACGGCGCCTACGGTGCCATGGCCATCGGCGAGGGCGGGCCGGAGCTGGCCCGCCAGCTTCTGCGCAAGACCTATGACATCGCCTATCCCAAGGTCATCGGCATCTGCCTCACCGGCGCGCCCCGGCCCGGCGTGGGTCCCCAGGATGTGGCCCTTGCCATCATCGGGGCCACCTTCCGGGAGGGCGTGGTGAAGAACGCCGTCATGGAGTTTTTTGGCCCCGGCGTGGGGAGCCTGTCCATGGACTACCGCTCCGGCATCGACGTGATGACTACCGAGACCGCCTGCCTGTCCTCTGTGTGGAGCACGGACGAGATCACCCGCGCCCATCTGACCGCCCTGGGCCGGGGGGAGGAGTTCAAGGCTCAGGCCCCTGCCGACGGCGCCTGGTATGACGGGCTGCTGGAGGTGGACCTGTCTGCGGTGGAGCCCATGATCGCGCTGCCCTTCCACCCCTCCAACGCCTATACCATCCGGGAGTTCAAGGCCAACGCCCGGGAGCTGCTCCGCCAGGTGGAGGCCGACGCGGCCCAACAGCTTGGGATCAAGGGCGCCGCGCCCCTCACCGATAAGCTGGTGAACGGACAGCTCCATGTGGATCAGGGCGTCATCGCCGGCTGTTCGGGCGGCACCTATCAAAACCTGGTGCGCGCTGCCCAGATCCTGAAGGGGAGCGCCATTGGTTCGGATGAGTTCTGGCTCTCCTGCTATCCCGGCTCCATGCCCATCAATCTGGAGCTGACCCGGCAGGGCTACATTGCCGACCTGATGGCGGCGGGGGCCTCCATCCGCTCCTGCTTCTGCGGCCCCTGCTTCGGCGCGGGAGACGTGCCTGCCAACGGGGCCTTCTCCATCCGCCACTCCACCCGCAACTTCCCCAACCGGGAGGGCTCCAAGCCCGGCGAGGGCCAGATCTCCTATGTGGCCCTGATGGACGCCCGCTCCATTGCGGCCACCGCCCGCAACGGCGGCGTGCTCACCGGGGCGGACGAGCTGCCCGGCTGCCCGGCTGACCAGAGGGATGAGAACTGGAGCTATGACGACTCGGCCTACCGCTCCCGGGTCTATTTCGGCGTGGGAAAGGCCAAACCGGAGACGGAGCTGGTCTACGGCCCCAACATCGCCGACTGGCCCGAGCAGATCCCCCTGCCGGAGAACCTGCTCCTCACGGCGGCGGCGGCCATCTATGACCCGGTGACCACCACCGACGAGCTGATCCCCTCCGGCGAGACCTCCTCCTACCGCTCCAACCCTCTGCGCCTGAGCGAGTTTGCCCTGTCCCGGAAGGACCCTCAGTATGTGCCCCGCGCCAAGGCGATCCTGGCTGAGGAGCGCAAGCGCCGTGCCGGAGAGGCCGCCGGCGCCCTCATGGGCCGGGACCCCAAGACCACCGGACTGGGCTCTTTCATCATGGCCCTCAAGCCCGGCGACGGCTCCGCCCGGGAGCAGGCGGCCTCCTGCCAGCGGGTTCTGGGTGGCTGCGCCAACCTGTGCGCGGAGTTTGCCACCAAGCGCTACCGCTCCAATGTGGTGAACTGGGGCATGCTTCCCTTCATCGCCGAGGATGTGAAGGAGTGGCAGATCCAGCCCGGCGATCAGCTCTATCTGCCCGGAATCCGCGCCGCTCTGGAGCGGGGTGAGGAGAACATCCAGGCCATCCTGGTCCAGAACGGGACAGAGCGTCCGGTGACCCTCAAACTGCCCGGCATCACGCAGGAAGAGCGGGAGATCATCCTGGCTGGATGCCTCATCAACTACTACGCCAAATAATGTAAGCCATTGGAGAGACGGGGACCCGCACCGCGGGTCCCCGCTTTTGACAAAAGACTTGTTTTTTCAAGGGTTGAAAAGGAGAAATACTTGCTATGATGACAGAGCGCGTGTATGATCTGGACAGTTATATCCGCTCAATGGAGGCCACCGTTCTGGCCTGCGAGGAGCGGAAGGGCGGGTGGCGGATCGCCCTGGACCGGACCTGTTTCTTTCCAGAGGGGGGCGGACAGTTCGGCGATGTGGGGACGCTGTATCCGGCGGAGGGGGTCCCCCTGACCGTCACTGACACCCGGGAAGAGGGGGGCGCAATCTGGCACCAAACGGACCGCCCCCTGCCGGCGGGCGGAAATGTGCGGGGGGAGATCGACTGGGAGGTGCGTTTTTCCCGGATGCAGTGCCACACCGGGGAGCATATCGTCTCCGGACTCTTCCACACCCTCTACGGGCTGGAGAACGTGGGCTTTCATCTGGGAGAAGAGGAGATCACCATCGACCTGAGCGGACCGGTGACCTGGGCGGACGTCCAGGAGGTGGAGCGCCGGGCCAACCGGGCGGTCTCGGAGAACGTCCCCGTGGTGTGCGCCTATCCCGCGCCGGAGGAGCTGGAGCATCTGGAATACCGCAGCAAGCTGGATTTGAAAGAGCATGTGCGCATCGTCACCATTTCCGGGTATGACCGGTGTGCCTGCTGCGCGCCCCATGTGGGACGCACGGGGGAGGTGGGGCTCATCCACCTGCTCTCCATGCAGAACTGGAAGGGGGGTGTGCGCCTGCGCATGCTCTGCGGCAGCCGGGCGGTGGAGGATGTGATGCGCAAGCAGGCCAGCGTCACCGCCCTCTCCAATCTGCTCTCGGCCAAGCAGGAGGAGGTAGCCGAGGCCGCCCGCCGGATGAGCGGGGAACTGGAGCAGGCCAGACTCCGCGCCGTCCGGCTGGGGCGGGCCCTGGCCCGTGCCAAGGCGGAGATCCTGCCCCAGGGGGCCGAGCGGGTCCTTGTCTTTGAAGAGCTGGATGCCGACGCGCTCCGGGCGCTGGTCAACGCCGCATTGGAGCGGGGGATCGGACTGTGCGCCGCCTTTGCCCCGGAGGAGGGAGGTTTCCGCTATATTCTGGGCGCTGCCGGGCGGGATCTCCGGCCGCTGGTCCGGGAGATGAATGCCGCACTGAGGGGCCGGGGCGGCGGCTCCGCGGGGATGGTCCAGGGCAGCGTCACCGCCAGCCGGGAGGCTGTCGAGGCATGGTGGGACAAGTGTGAATAAACCGTAAAAACTCGATGCGTCCGAAGGAGAAGCGGCCTTGGGGCTTGAAAGAAAACGGCTTTTCCTGTATAATGTCAAGTTGTTTATGCGAAGACTACCCTTCGCGGGAATTACTACGAGAGGACTGAATAAAATGAGCGCATCCAGAGAAAAGAAGCAGCGCCAGGATGACCCCAGTCAGGGGCTCACCCAGAAGCAGATCAAGGAGCGCAAGGAAGCTGCCATCAAGAAGCGGAATACCGTGATCTATACGGTCATCGGCGTGGTGGTGGCCGTCCTGGTGGTGGCCCTGCTGGTTTGGAATTCCGGCTTCTTCCAGAGCCGTACCGTCGCCATGACCATCAACGGACGGGATTACAGTCCCGCCGAGGTCTCTTACTACTATGGTCAGACCAAGCAGGGTTACGGCTACTATCTGTCCATGATGGGCTATGATTCCACCAAGTCCGACCGGGACCAGGTGGTGGATGAGGAGAGCGGCAAGACCTACTACGACCTCTTTATGGAGCAGGCCAAGGCTTCCATGATCCAGGAGGCCGCTCTGGCCGACGCTGCCCGGGAAGAGGGCGTGACCCTGACCGAGGAGAGCCAGGAGCAGCTGGAGAGCCTTCTGGAGAGCTACCGCACCGGCGCCAGCCAGAGCGGGTACCCCAGCCTGAACAGCTTCCTCAAGGTGTACTTTGGGCCCTATATGAACGAAAAGGTCCTGCGCTCCTGTCTGGAGGAGAGCGTTCTGGCCGCTCAGTATCAGACCGCGTATTCCGACAGCCTGACCTATGATAACGCCGCGCTGGAGAAGTACTATACCGAGAACGCCGCGGACCTGGATACCTACCGCTATCACACCATCTTCTTCAGCGGCACCGCGGAGAGCACCACCGATGAGGATGGCAACACCGTGGAGCCCACCGAGGAGGAAAAGACCGCCGCCATGGAGGCCGCCAAGGCCAAGGCCGACGCCTTCCAGAGCGAGGTGGAGCAGTCTGACTTTGCCGCAGCCGCCGAGGCGGCCAAGGCCGAGGACGAGAGCCTGACTTATAGCGGGGAGACCAGCAATGTGGGCAGCTCCATCAGCGGTACCTATCAGGAGTGGCTCAGCGACAGCAGCCGCAAGACCGGCGATGTGACGGTCATCGAGTCTGAGGGCTCCGGCTACTATGTGGTGCAGTTTGTGGAGCGCTTCCGCAACGAGGAGGACTTCGGCACAGCCAATATCCGCCACATCCTGGTAAAGGCCGAGGTGGCCGAGGGTGAGGAGGAGCCTACCGAGGAGGCCATGCAGGCCGCTGAGGACAAGGCCCAGGAGATCCTGGATCAGTTCAAGGCCGGCGACCAGAGTGCCGATTCCTTTGCCGAGCTGGCCAAGGCCAACTCCGAGGATCCCGGCTCCAAGGACAACGGCGGCCTCTATGAGAATGTGACCCGCAGCACCAGTTTCTTCTCTGATTTCCTGAACTGGATCTTTGCCGACGGCCGCAAGGCGGGCGACACCGGCCTGGTGGAGAATACCCAGTCCGGTCAGCAGGGCTGGCATGTCATGTATCTGGACAGCGTGGGCGATCCCCTGTGGAAGTACACCTCGGAGAATGCCCTGCGGGATGCCGACGTCCAGACCTGGCTGGAGGGCCTTCAGGAGGGCTACGAGGCCGTGGACGCTTCCGGTATCCGGTATATCGGCTGATCTGCACGGGATAATTCAAATTTAGCAGCCTGAGGGGCGGGGCATTGCCCCGCCCCCTTTTATCGGACAGAAGGAGTGAAAGCAGTGGGACAGGAAGCCTTTTTGCGTACGGGAATGGTGCTGGGAGAGGAGGCCATGGAGCGGCTTTGGAACAGCCGTGTGGCGGTATTCGGCCTGGGCGGCGTGGGAAGCTGGGCGGTGGAGGCGCTGGCCCGGGCCGGGATTGGAGCGCTGACCCTGGTGGACCATGACGATGTGGGGATGACCAACCTGAACCGGCAGCTGGGGGCCCTCCACTCCACCCTGGGGATGCCCAAGGCGGAGGTTATGGCCGCCCGGGTGAGAGACATCAGCCCGGACTGCCGGGTGACCCCGGTGGTAAAGCGGTATGAGGGGGCTTGCCGGGAGGAATTTTTCGGTGAGCACTATGATTTTGTGGTGGACGCCATCGACCTGGTCTCCTGCAAGCTGGATCTGATCCAGACCGTATTGGGACGGGGCATCCCCATGATCTCGGCGCTGGGCACGGGCAACAAGCTGGACCCCGGTCAGTTCCGCATCAGCGACATCTCCAGAACAGAGGGCTGCCCTCTGGCCCGGGTGGTGCGCAGGGAGCTGCGCAGCCGGGGGATTCATCACCACCGGGTGGTCTGGTCGCCGGAGCTGCCCGCCGTCACCGACCAGAGCGGGGAGGCCCCGCCGCCGGGACGCCGCAGCGTGCCGGCCAGCGTGTCCTGGGTCCCCTCCTGCGCGGGGCTGATGATGGCTGGCGACGTGGTCATGACACTTGCCGGACGGAACCGGGCATAGAGCGGAATCTGGAATAAAAACATCCCTCCATTGGCAGACTGAGACCAATGGAGGGATGTTTTATGGATCGCAACGAAAAAAAGCAGCGCTTGCCCCTTGCGGCTCTGACCGCGGGCGGACTGGCGGGACTGGCAAACGGATTTTTCGGCGGGGGAGGGGGCATGATCCTGGTGCCTATGCTCATGGGCCGCTGCGGGCTGGAGCCCCGCCGGGCGTTTGCCACATCGGTGGCGGTGATCCTGCCGCTTTGCATGCTCTCGGCCGGGATCTACTGGTTCCGGGGCGGATTGGACCTGTCCCTGGCGCTGCCCTATCTGGTGGGGGGACTGGCGGGGGGATTTCTGGGTGGAAAGCTCTTTCGGGGGGTCAATATCCTGTGGCTGCGCCGGATTTTTGGAGCGTTTCTTCTCTATGGCGGAGGGAAGGCGCTGCTGGGATGGTAGCCTGGTGGGGCGCGGTGCTGGTGGGCGGGCTGACCGGCATTCTCTCGGGCTTCGGCGTGGGCGGGGGGACCCTTCTGCTCCTCTATCTCACCGCGGTGGCCGGTATCCCGCAGCACCTGGCCCAGGGGATCAATCTGCTCTATTTCCTGCCCACAGCGGCCACGGCGCTCTTCTCCCATGTGCGCAACGGGTATGTAGACAAGAAAACAGCGGCGCCCGCCATCCTGGCCGGACTGGCGGGCACCGCGCTGGCGGCCTGGGTGGCCACGGGGCTGGAGGTGGAGCTGCTCCACCGGTGTTTTGGGGGATTCCTGCTGGTGGTGGGTGTGCGGGAGCTTTTCGCCCGGCCGCGTTAGCCGTTCTCTCCGGCGCGCACGTCAAAGCGCCGGACGTCCACCTGTGCCAAATGGGCCTGCTCCACCCGGTGGATGGCCTGGAAGGGAGCGCCGGCCATGTGGGCGTCCAGATGGGCCTGGCTGTCCCAGTGCTCCAGCAGCACCAGCCGGTCGGGAGACTCCACGGCAGCAAAGAGCTCATACTGGAGGCAGCCCGCCTCTCCGCGGACCTGTTCCAGAAGCTGGTTCTGCTGAAGGGCGGCCAGGAAGGCCTCCTGGGCGCCGGGGCGGAGGGTGTAGGTGACATTGAGCACGATGTGCATGAGAAAAGACTCCTTTCCAAAACATGATGTGCGGGGATGCACGCCGGAGGAGACGGGTTCAGGACCGGTTCCGGCGGAGGGTGAGGTAGCCCTCCAGGATCAGGGTCGCAGCCACGGCGTCCACCGTCTTTTTGTGCTGCTTCATCTTCTTGCCGCTGGCGTGGAGGATGCTGTGGGCCTCCACGGTGGTGCGCCGCTCGTCCCAGAGCACTGGAGTGAGGCCGGTGCGCGCCTCCAGCTGTCCGGCGAAGGCCCGGTAGAGCTCGGCCCGGGGCCCCTCCGTGCCATCCATATTGCGGGGGAAGCCCATGACCAGCTCCTCCACCCCGTGGGCGGCGGTCAGCTTTTCGATCTCCTCCGCGACCACCTCGCTCTTCCGGCTGTGGATGACGGTGGTAAAGCCGGCTAAAAGGCCGGTGGCGTCCGATATGGCGATCCCGGTGCGGGCGTCGCCGTAGTCGATGGCCATAATGCGCATGGTTTCATTCCTCCTTCGTGTCTGGTTCTATTATCCGGGCAGAGAAGGGAAAAGTCAATTTTTATTTCAAAAGAAGCTTGACTTTCATTGGAGGGTGTGCTATTCTGGAAACACCTATGAAAGAGGGCTTTTCTTTTGTGCGCGTTTTTACGGTGTGACGGGCATGAAACCCTCCCCTCCGGGCGAGGACATAGGGAGGCAGACATGCCGAGTCCGCACCGTGACGACAGGCGCAGTGCGCCCACGTCGCTGGATTCGGCCAAGGGCTGTATCCGGCGTTTTTTTATGCCGGCATACCGCTCAACTATTGAAGGAGGTGCCGAACACATGGCAAAGGCAGGTTCCCGGGTGAAGATCACCCTCCGCTGCTCCGAGTGCAAGCAGAGAAACTACAACACCAACAAGAATAAGAAGAACACTCCCGACCGTCTGGAGCTGAACAAGTACTGCCCCTTCTGCAGAAAGCATACGGTTCACAACGAGACCAAGTAATGAGAATATATCTCTCATTAAGAAAGAAGGGTGTACGGAATGCCTGATTACGAGAAGAACGAGCAGGCCGCTGCCGCCAAGGCGGACAAGCCCAAAAAGGACGCCAAGAAGTCCAAGCCCGGCTTTTTTGCCCGCATCGGCAAGTGGTTCCGCGAGATGAAGGTCGAACTCAAGAAGGTCCAGTGGCCCACGAAAAAGCAGACGATCAATAACACCGTCGTCGTCATCGTGTGCTGTATCGTCGTTGGCATCTGCATCTGGGCATTTGACTGGCTGGCGCAGTCCGTCTTCGCCGCGCTCATGAACCTGTTCAAGGGTTAAGGAGCGGCGAGTATGGCAGATAATGCGAAGTGGTATGTCGCGCACACCTATTCTGGTTACGAGAACACCGTAGCTGCTTCCATTGAGAAGGCAGTGGAAAACCGCGGGATGCGCGATCTCATCCATGAGGTAAACATCCCCATGGAGACGGTTACCGAGATCACCGAAAACGGACCCAAAACCGTGGACCGCAAGGTCTTCCCCGGCTATGTGCTGGTGAAGATGGTCATGACCGACGAGACTTGGCACCTGGTGCGCAATGTGCGCGGCGTGACCGGGTTTGTGGGTTCGGGCAGCAAGCCCATTCCCCTCACCGAGGAGGAGGTTGCCTCCATGGGTGTGGAGAAGAAGGAAGTCGTGGTCGGCTACGAAGTGGGCGACCGTGTCAAGATCACCGAAGGCGCGCTGGAGTCCTTCCTGGGCGCCGTGGAAGAGATCGACCTGGAGCGCAGCAAGGTGCGCGTCGTGGTCGAGATGTTCGGCCGTGAGACCCCTGTCGAGCTGGAGCTTGACCAGGTGGAGCGGATCGACGACTAAACGGGTGAAAGACCCCGTATCCCCCGCACGTGGGAGGAATTGCATCAATTCCGTCTCAACCACATTTAAGTAGGAGGTGCTGTTTCAAATGGCACAGAAAGTTACTGGTTACGTCAAACTGCAGATTCCTGCCGGCAAGGCGACTCCCGCCCCCCCTGTGGGCCCCGCCCTCGGCCAGCATGGCGTGAATATCGCCGCTTTCACCAAGGAGTTCAACGAGCGCACCAAGAATGACGTGGGCATGATCATCCCCGTCGTCATCACCGTGTATGCCGACCGCTCCTTTACCTTTATTACCAAGACTCCTCCCGCCGCCGTGCTCATCAAGAAGGCCTGCAACATCGAGTCTGGTTCCGGCGTGCCCAACAAGACCAAGGTTGCCACCATCAGCAAGGAGGACGTCCGCAAGATCGCGGAGACCAAGATGCCTGACCTGAATGCGGCCAGCATCGAGTCCGCCATGAGCATGATCGCCGGCACCGCCCGCTCCATGGGCGTTGTCGTGGGCGACTAAGGCGAAGGAGGGAGAAGCAATGTTTAGAGGTAAGAAGTACGTCGAGAGCGCCAAGAAGATCGAGAAGGGCACTCTCTATGATGCCGCTGAGGCTATGGACCTGGTCGTGAAGACCGCCACCGCCAAGTTCGACGAGACCGTCGAGCTGCACGTCAAGCTGGGCGTTGACTCCCGCCATGCGGACCAGCAGGTCCGCGGCGCCATCGTCCTGCCCCACGGCACCGGCAAGACCCAGCGCGTGCTGGTCTTCGCCAAGGGCGACAAGGCTGAGGCCGCCAAGGAGGCCGGCGCTGATTTCGTCGGCGAGATGGATCTGGTGCAGAAGATCCAGTCCGAGAACTGGTTCGACTACGATGTGGTCGTCGCCTCTCCCGACATGATGGGCGTGGTGGGCCGCCTCGGTAAGGTCCTGGGCCCCAAGGGCCTGATGCCCTCCCCCAAGGCCGGCACCGTCACCCCCGACGTGGCCAAGGCTGTCAAGGAGATCAAGGCCGGTAAGGTCGAGTATCGTCTGGACAAGACCAACATCATCCACTGCCCCATCGGCAAGGTGTCCTTCGGCGCTGAGAAGCTGACCGAGAACTTCACCGCTCTCATGGGCGCCATCATCAAGGCCAAGCCCGCTGCCGCCAAGGGTCAGTATATCAAGAGCTGTGTCACCGCCACCACCATGGGCCCCGGCGTGAAGATCAACGGCGCCAAGCTGGTGTAAGAAGCGCGAAGCGCCCGGAGCAGGCACACAGTGAACCGCGCAGACCGGGAAACAGGCGACCCCGTAGGGGAAGCGGCATTTCCGGCGGAGCGGGGCGCAGTGTGCCGTAGCGGAGGGTGCGGAGCGTGCCCAAGAAGCGCGAAGGCCGCGCCCAGATCGTGCGCAAGCCGTAGCGTGACAAGCCGGGGAGATGAGCCATCCGGCGCAGCCCCACAAAAAAGATCATTTCCGGACAGGTTATGCTTGACATAGCCTGTCCGGGGTGATATAATAATTCCCGTGTTCAAAGACAGCGGGCGGCCATAAGCCCCGCCGAGAATGCAGCAAGTGAAGAAGCTTTCTTTGTGCTGTTTTCGTGCTTTGAGCATGAGAATAGCATTTTTTATTTCATGGAGGTGAATCCCACATGCCTAACGCAAAGGTTCTGAGTGAGAAGCAGGCCATTGTCGCCGACCTGACTGAGAAGCTGAAGAACGCTGCCAGCGGTGTTCTGGTGGACTATAAGGGTATCACCGTTGCCGAGGATACCGCCCTGCGTGCCGAGTGCCGCAAGAACGAGCTGGACTACGCTGTTGTGAAGAACACCCTGGTTCGTTTCGCCATCAACAACGTGGGTCTGGAGGAGATGGATTCCGTTCTGAATGGTACCACTTCTCTGGCCCTGAGCCATGGTGATCCCATCGCTCCCATGCGTGTGATCGCGAAGTTCGCCAAGCAGTTCAACGGCGAGAAGTTCACCATCAAGGCCGGTTTCATGGACGGCAAGGTGCTGTCTCTGGATGAGATCAAGGCTCTGTCCGACCTGCCTTCCAAGGAAGTCCTGCAGGCTCAGGTTCTGGGCACCATGCTGGCTCCCATCACCAGCCTGGCCATCGTCCTCAAGGCGATCGCCGAGGAGAAGGGCGGCTTCGTCGAGGCTGCTCCCGCCGAGGAGGCTCCCGCTGCCGAGTAAGGCTGGTACATCGGTACCCGCCTGACAGCGGTTCTGTTCCCCGCATCCCCGCACTGGGGAGACTCAAACTTATTTTTTAAATGATTGAATTTAGGAGGTATCTTATCATGGCTAGCGAGAAGATCACTGCTTTGATTGAAGAGGTTAAGGGCCTGACTGTTCTGGAGCTGTCCGAGCTGGTGCACGCTCTGGAGGAGGAGTTCGGCGTTTCCGCTGCTGCTATGGCCGCTCCCGCTGCTGGCGGCGCTGCCGGCGGCGAGGCTGCTGCTGAGAAGACCGAGTTCGACGTGGTTCTGGCCGGCTTCGACGCTGCTGCTAAGATCAAGGTCATCAAGGTTGTCCGCGAGATCACCGGCCTGGGCCTGGCTGACGCCAAGGGCCTGGTCGAGGGCGCTCCCAAGGCTCTGAAGGAGGGCGTCTCCAAGGACGAGGCCGAGGAGATGAAGAAGAAGCTCGAGGAGGCCGGCGCCAAGGTCGAGCTGAAGTAAGAGTTTCTCTTGCTGTACTGCAACGTGCGTGTCCCAATCGGGGCACGCACGTTTTTTTATGCCCTTTGACGGCGGACGGATCAAATGCTATGATGGGATAGCGTTAAGAAATTGCTAAGAAATGCCCCTGGAAAACCATAAGAAGCGCCTGTTATCCTATCCTTGCCGGAAGGAGATCGGGACCGATCGGGGAAGTTCAAACGGTGGAGGAGATGTCTAAATGGAAGCGTGTGTACTGGTAGTGGATGACGACCGGGAGATTGTCCAGGCCATTGCCCTGCTGCTGGAGAAGGAGGGATACCGGGTGCTGCGGGCCTACAACGGCCTGGAGGCGCTGGAGCTGGCCTGTGAGCGCTCGGTACAGCTCATCCTGCTGGACGTGATGATGCCCAGGCTGGACGGGCTCTCCGCCCTGATGAAGATCCGGGAGAAACGGAACCTGCCCATCATCGTGCTCTCCGCCAAGAGCGAGGACAGCGACAAGATCCTGGGACTCTCCATGGGGGCCGACGACTATGTGTCCAAGCCCTACAATCCCCAGGAGCTGCTGGCCCGGGTCCGCAGTCAGCTGCGGCGGTATACCCGGCTGGGGGATGTCCATGCGGAAGAGCGGAGCGGAGAGATTGTCAACGGCCGTCTCACCTATTTGCCGGAGGCGCTGGAGCTTCGGGTGGATGGAGAACCGGTCCGACTCACCGCTACTGAGACCCGCATCGTGGATCTGTTGATGCGCAATCTGGGACGGATCTTTCCGGCTGAGGAGATCTACCGCCGGGTGTGGGACGGGGAGGAGGCCTATGCCTCGGAAAACACGGTCATGGTCCATATCCGGCACATCCGGGAGAAGATCGAACTCAATCCAAAGGAACCGGAGTATTTAAAGGTGGTGTGGGGCATTGGATACAAAATGGAAAAAAAGTAAAGGTATTTTGAGTGTGCTGTTCCTCCTGATCGGACTGACGCTCATGGCCATTTTTGGAGGTATCGGACTGTTGGGCGCCAGTAGTCTGGAACTGGGTGATGTTGCGGACAGCTTCCGCAGCGACTATCAGGATACCCGGCGCTTCCGCAGGGAGATCAGCTATGACCTGCGTGCCATGCTGGAGTTTGTGCTGACCGGGGAAGAGACATCCTGCTTCCAGGATGAGAACCTCCGCTGGGGGATTTGGCAGGATGAGAAGCTGTTGGCCGGCAACCTCAACGGCATCACGGGAAATCTGACGGGACATCAGGAACCGGGCTATAATTTCTACCTGGAGTACCAGGACGGCAAGGTGCAGATCTGGAAGGACGGCGCCGAGGTGGATGTCTATGGAGACGAGGTCTACCGGGACCAGTGGGAGCAGTGGGAGCTGCCCGGCTACCGCAATCTGGACACCGAGCTTTTCGTGGGCGGAGGCTGGACGGACAGCGGCTGGGGCTTTGATTTCTCCGGTATCACTGGGGCGGCCACACCAATGGCGACAGCGGTCCCTGGGGAGACTGGCGGGGAGGAGCCTGACGCTGACACCGGGGAGCCGTGGGAAGGTGTGACCATCCGTCTGACTGCCGCCCAGACACCGGTGTATTTTTACCACTCCATGGGGCTCTATGATGTAGCCGATACCCTGTACACCATGCGCCTTGCGGTATGTGTCGTGGCAGGCTACTTCCTGCTGGGTGTGGCGCTGGTGGTGTGGAGCCTCCTGTGGCGGCGCTGGATGGCTCTGACCTTCCGGGCGGCCGGACGCCTCACGGGGAAGATCTGGCTGGAGATCAAGCTGCTCCTCCTGGCGCTCCTGGTGGGACCGCTGATGGTGTCCCTGTCCTATATTGCTGATCCTATTTTCTTGGTCTTTGCCATCGGCCTGTGCTGGGTTCTGGTGTTTTACCTCAACGACTTCCTCTGCAACCGGGGCCGCCTGTGCCGGGTGAGCTTCTGCGGCTGGCTGGCGGGAAAGCTGCGGGGAGATGGGTTGGACCTGCCCCTCCAGCGCCGGGCCATGCGGGGCGGAGTGGTCCACCTGATGGCCGTGGTGATTTTGGCCCTGGGGGCCGCGGCCTTTGACCTGGAGTTGTTCCTGTCGGCCTGGCACAGCGGATCGATCGGGGTGTGGGTCCCATTCCTGATCGGGCTGGCAGGACTGGTGCTGCTGGGGATCGTCTTTCTCCACTGGAAGGAGGAGCGGGCGATGATCGAAGACCTGGGGGCCCTCTCTGATCAGATCGAGGCGGTGCGCAGGAAACAGCAGGGGACCATGCTGGCGGCGGAGCGCCCGCTTGCCGGGCTCTCCCGGGCGGTGGCCGACATCGACAGCGGCCTTCAGCAGGCGGTGGAGGAGCAGCTGCGCAGCGAGCGGATGAAGGTGGAGCTCATTACCAACGTCTCCCACGACCTCAAGACCCCGCTGACCTCTATCCTGAGCTATGCGGCCCTTCTGGAAGAGGAGGAACTGCCCGACCATGTGCGGGACTATGTGACCATCCTCAACGACAAGGCCCAGCGACTGAAAAACATGGTACAGGAGGTCTTTGACGTGAGCAAGGCGGCCTCCGGAAATCTGAATCTCCACTGGGAGGAGCTGGACCTGGCCAAGCTGCTGCGGCAGACCCTGGCCGACCAGGCCGAGCCCATCGCCGCAAGCGGTCTGGATCTGCGTACCCGGCTCCCGGCGGAGCCGGTCCTCATCCGGGCGGACGGCGACCGGCTCTACCGGGTCTTTCAAAACCTGATTCAGAATGTGCTCCAGTACAGTCTGGAGGGCTCCCGGGCCTACCTCACCCTGGAGACCAACGGGGAGAGGGGACGGGTGTGCGTCCAGAACATCTCCCGGGAGGAGCTGCCCCGGGGGAAAGACTTCACCGAGCGCTTTGTCCGGGGCGATGAGAGCCGCAGCGACGGCGGAAGCGGCCTGGGCCTGGCCATCGCCAAGAGTTTTACCGAGGCCTGCGGGGGGACCTTCCGGCTGTGGACGGAAGCCGATCTCTTTACGGTGAAGGTGGAATTCCCGCGCATCGCGGCAGTCTCTCCGAAAGAAGCGGAGCCGGTCTGAATATATGTCCTGCGGATGGGAGGCTGTCCCCGTCCGCAGGATATTTTTATGGGGAAATCTGTATACAAAATAGACAATCTACTTTACATTCTGCGGGGATATGGTTATACTAATGTCTAGTAACTGCCAAAAGGTGCGGCGAGGTCTCGCCGCTGAAAAGGGAAGCCGGTGAAAATCCGGCGCAGTCTTACCTCTACTGTAAGCGTGGACAAAGGCGTCATTACCCATTGGCTCTGCCGAAAAGGGATGCCGGAGGATGAAGCGCAAGCCAGGAGACCGCCTTTTGGTTGACGTCGCTCTGAGGTGGAGAGCGCCGCTGTTTGCCTGTGCAGATCTGCGGCCCGTCTCCTCTGGAGACGGGCTTTTTTCTGTGGAGGTGGAGCATGCCGAAACTGGAATACTATATCCCGGTAGGGCGGCAGCGGCTGCGCTGCGGCTATACCACCGGGACATGTGCCGCGGCAGCCGCCCGGGGAGCGGCCCAGGCCCTGCTGACCGGCGTCCGTCCGGCCGGGGTGGAGATCGACACCCCCGCGGGCGTGCGGGTGCGGGTGGAGCTGCTGGACTGGTCCGCCGGGGTGGACTGGGCCATGTGCGCCGTGGAAAAAGACGGCGGGGACGACCCGGACGTGACCGACGGCATGCGGATCTATGCCAGGGTATCCCGGCGCGGCGACGGCGCTCTGCGGGTGGATGGGGGAGAAGGTGTGGGCCGGGTGACCCGGCCCGGGCTGGACCAGCCTCCCGGCGCGGCGGCCATCAATTCCACCCCCCGCCGGATGATCGCCGGGCAGCTTGCGGAAGCCCTGCGGGAAGCGGGAGCCAGTGGCGGCCTGGAGGCGGTCATCTCGGTCCCCGGCGGGGCTGCGCTGGCCCGCAAGACCTTCAATCCCCGGCTGGGCATCCAGGGAGGGATCTCCATTCTGGGGACCAGCGGGATCGTCCGCCCCATGAGCGAGGCGGCGCTGGTGGATTCCATCACTCTGGAACTGGACATGGCCCATGCCGCCGGGGTGCGACATCTGCTGGTCACGCCGGGCAACTACGGGGAGGACTACGCCCGGGACCATCTGGGGCTGGAGACCGGGGGCTGCATCTCCTGCAGCAACTACCTGGGCGCGGCCGTCGACCACGCGGCTGGGCTGGGCTTTTCCAGCTTCCTGCTGGTGGGACATCTGGGCAAGCTGGTAAAGGTGGCCGGCGGCGCCATGAACACCCACTCCCGGACGGCGGACGGCCGCCGGGAGACTATGGCCGCCCACGCCGCCCTGTGCGGTGCGCCCCGGAAACTGGTGGAGCAGGTTTTTGCCGCGGCCACTACCGACGCCGCCCTGGACTGTCTGGAAGAGGCGGGGCTGCGGGAGGACGTGACGGCGTCTCTGACCGGGGCGCTCTATGAAAATCTCCGAAACCGGGCGGGGGAGGAGATGGAAATTCAGGCGGTGGTTTTTTCCAACCGCTTCGGCCTGCTGGGGCAGACCCCGGGGGCCGCTAAACTGCTGGCGCGCCACAGGCGCGGGGAAGGAGAATCCTTATGATCCATTTTATTGGCGCCGGACCGGGCGCGGCCGACCTGATCACAGTCCGGGGGGCCCGCCTCCTGGGGGAGGCCGACGTGATCATCTACGCGGGGAGTCTGGTCAATCCGGCCCTGCTGGAGTACCGCAGAGAGGGATGCCAGGTCTACGACAGCGCCTCCATGACGCTGGAGGAGGTCCTGGCTGTCATGCGGGAGGCGGAGGCGGCGGGCAGAACCACCGTGCGTCTGCATACGGGAGATCCCTCCCTCTACGGGGCCATCCGGGAGCAGATGGACGCCCTGGACGCCGATGGGATCTCCTATGACGTGACGCCGGGCGTCTCCTCCTTTTCCGGAGCGGCGGCCGCGCTTCAGGCGGAGTACACCCTGCCCGACGTCTCCCAGAGCGTGATCATCACCCGCATGGCGGGGCGCACGCCGGTGCCCGAGGGAGAGGCGCTGCGCAAGATGGCCAGCCACGGCTGCACCATGGTGCTCTTCCTCTCCACGGGTTTGCTGGAGGAGGTGGAGCGGGAGCTGATGGCCGGAGGATATGCCCACGACACCCCGGCGGCCATTGTCTACAAGGCGACCTGGCCGGAGGAGCGGGTATTCCGCTGCACGGTCTCCACCCTGGCGGAGACCGCCCGCGTCCATGGCGTCACCAAGACTGCCCTCATCACCGTGGGGCGCTTCCTGGGAGAGGACTACGAGCGCTCCAAGCTCTATGACCCGGCCTTTACCCACGGCTGCCGGAAGGGAAGCGAACCATGAGACTGGCCCTCACCGCCTTCACCCGCCGGGGATATGGTCTGGCCCACTCCCTGGCCCGGGCACTGGAGGAACAGGGGGAGGAGGTGACTCTGGCCCTCCCGGTGCGGCTGGCCCAGGAGCTGGGGACAGCCTCCTACGAGTGTTTGACCGCCTGGACGGGAGCGCGCTTTGCCGACTGTGAGGGCCTCCTCTTCGTGGGGGCCTGCGGCATCGCGGTCCGGGCCATTGCCCCCTGGGTGAGGGACAAGTATGCCGACCCCGCCGTGGTCAGTGTGGACGAGGGAGGGGCTTGGGTGGTCCCACTCCTCTCCGGCCATGTGGGCGGGGCCAATGACCTGGCCCGCCGGGCGGCCCGGCTCACGGGCGGCACGGCAGCCATCTCCACCGCCACCGATGTGAACGGCCGCTTCGCGGTGGACAGCTGGGCAAAGTGTAAAGGACTATACATTGACAGTAAAACAGCGGCCAAACGGGTGTCTGCCGCCCTTCTGGCAGGGGATTCCGTAGGGGTGCAAAGTGATTTTACTATACGGGGAGAGTGGCCGGATGGCTTCTCTTCCGAGCCGTCTGAGGTGGGGATTGCCCTGACCGCGGACGCGGAAAAGGCACCATACCCGGTGACATTGCGCCTCGTCCCGCCGGTGCTCACCCTGGGCATCGGCTGCCGGAGGGGAACCAGCGCCGACGCCATTGCCCGGGCGGTGGAGGGGACCCTGAGGGCCTTCCGGCTCCATCCCCGTGCGGTGTTCCAGGTGAGCACCATCGACCTCAAGAAGGAAGAGACGGGGCTGCTGGAGTTCTGCCGGACGCGGGAACTGTCTCTGCGGGTCTGGACGGCGGAGGAGCTGGCCGAGACGCCCGGAGCGTTTACCCCCTCCTCCTTTGTCCGCTCGGTGACCGGGGTGGACAATGTCTGCGAGCGTGCCGCCGTGCGGGCGGGGGGAAAACTGCTGGTCCCCAAGCGGGCGGCGGACGGGGTCACCGTTGCGGTGGCCCGGCGGCCATGGGCCGTCTCATTTGAAGAAGGAGAGGAAACACCATGCGAGTGACTGTGATAGGACTGGGCCCCGGCGCCGGGGCCGATTTGACCGGGCGGGCCGTGGAGGCGCTGGAGCGCTGCGACCTGATCGTGGGCTACACCGCCTATATCGCCCTGCTGGAGGGGCAGTTCCCCGACAAGGAGCGCCGCTCCACCGGTATGCGCCGGGAGGTGGACCGCTGCCGTATGGCGGTGGAGGAGGCAGCGGCCGGCCGGGATGTGGCCCTGGTCTGCTCCGGCGACTCGGGGGTGTACGGTATGGCGGCCCTGGTGTACGAGGTATCCCGGGACTATCCGCCCATCGAGATCGAGGTGGTCCCCGGTATCACCGCCGCCTGTGGGGGAGCCGCCGTACTGGGCGCGCCCCTGACCCACGACTTTGCAGTGGTCTCCCTCTCCGACCTGATGACTCCCTGGGAGACCATCGAAAATCGCCTGCGCCTGGCGGCCCGGGCCGACTTTGTGCTCTGCCTCTACAATCCCTCCAGCCGGAGCCGGGCCGACTATCTCCAGCGGGCCTGTGACATCCTGCTGGAGGAGAAGAGCCCGGATACCGTGTGCGGCTATGTCCGCAACATCGGCCGCGCCGGGGAGGAGGCCCATACCTGCACCCTTGCCCAGCTGCGGGAGACCCAGGTGGACATGTTTACCACGGTCTTTGTGGGCAACCGGCAGACCTGCCTCATCGGCGGAAAGATGGTCACCCCCCGGGGCTACCTCCAGCGGGGGATGTGAGATGGAGGTCCTGCTCTTTGGCGGCACCACGGAGGGCCGGGAGCTGGCCCTGTGGCTGGCCCAGCGGGACTGCCGGGTGACCGTCTGTGTGGCCACCGACTACGGGGCCACACTCCTGCCCGAGGGGGAGGGGATCGCGGTCCACACCGGACGGCTGGACGCGGCAGGAATGGAGGAGCTGATGAAAAGCCGCCCCTTCTGCTGCGTGGCCGACGCCACCCACCCCTATGCCGTACAGGTCACCGCCCAGATCCGCGCCTGCTGTGAGAAGCTGGACCTGCCCTACCGGCGGATCGTTCGGGCGGAAGAGGGGGCGGGGGACTTCCTGCGCTGTGCCAGCCTGACCGACGCCGCCAAGCTGTGCCGGGAGCTGCCGGGGAACATCCTGCTCACCACGGGCAGCAAGGAGCTCGCTCCCTTCGCCCAGCCAGGGCTGCGGGAGCGATGCTATCCCCGGGTGCTGCCCAGCGTGTCCTCTCTGGAGGCCTGTCAGGCAGCGGGGTTTCCACCGAAACAGATCATCGCCATGCAGGGGCCCTTTTCGGCGGAGCTCAACCGGGCCGTGATCCGGCAGCTGGATATCTCCGTGCTGGTGACCAAGGAGAGCGGTGCGGCCGGAGGATTTGAAGAGAAGTGCGCGGCGGCCCGGGACACGGGCTGCCGGCTGATCGTGGTGGAGCGTCCCACCCGGGAGCGGGGGGAGACGCTGGCGGAATTTCAAAGGAACTGGGAGGCGCAGCGGCCATGAAAGTCTATCTGATCGGCGTGGGCATGGGAAATCCGGACACCCTCACCGGGGAGGCCCGGAGGGCCATCGAGGAGAGCCGGGTGCTCCTGGGCGCCCCCCGGCTGCTGGAGCCCTGGAGCGGGGAGAAACCGGCTCATCCCCTCATCCGCCCGCGGGAGATCCTCGCCGCCCTGGAAGGGGAGAGCGACGGCCCGGCGGCCGTCCTCCTCTCCGGAGATACGGGCTTTTACAGCGGGGCAAAGGCGCTCTGGCCCCTGCTGGAGGGGTACGAGGTACATACCATCCCGGGCATCTCCTCTCTCTCTTACTTCTGCGCCCGGCTCAACACCACCTGGCAGGATGTCCACTGGGTGAGCGCCCATGGACGTACCCACAACGCGGTGGGGGAGATTCAGAGCCACCGGCGCACCTTTGTTCTCACGGGAGGTGAGACCCGGGCCCAGGACCTGTGTGCGCAGCTGTGCAGCCGGGGCTTGGGTGATGTGCGGATCTGGGTTGGGGAGCGGCTCTCCTACCCGGAGGAGCGCATCTGTGCCGGGACGGCCCAGTCCCTGGCGGGGGAGGAGTTTGCCGATCTCGCCGTGCTGCTGGCCGAGCATCCCCACCCGGTGGAGCGATCCGCCGCCGCGCCCGGTCTGCCCGACAGCGCCTTTCAGCGGGGAAAGGTGCCCATGACCAAGGAGGAGGTCCGCGCCCTCGTGGTCTCCAAGCTCCGTCCGGAGCGGGAGAGCGTGATCTGGGACGTGGGGGCGGGCACCGGCTCGGTGTCGGTGGAGTGCGCCCTGGCCGCCCCGGCCGGAGTGGTCTACGCGGTGGAGCGGCGGAGCGAGGGCCTGGAGCTCATCGCTCAGAACGCCGCCGTCCTGGGGGCCTCCAACGTGATAGCAGTGCCCGGGACCGCCCCCGAGGCCCTGGCGGAACTGCCGCCTCCCGACCGGGTCTTTGTGGGGGGGAGCGGGGGCGCCCTGCGGGCCATCCTGGCCGCCGCTCTGGACAAACGCCCCGACCTCCGGGCGGTGGTGTCGGCCGTGACCCTGGAGACCCTCCAGGAGGCGGTGTCCGCCTTTGAGGAGCTGCATTTTCAGGATGTGGACCTGGTCCAGGTGGCGGTCACCCGCACCCGGAAGGCGGGGAGCTACCACATGATGGAGGCCCAGAATCCGGTGTGGCTCATCAGCGGAACGGGGGGAGCGGAATGAATCCTCCCCGCCTGCTCTTTGCCGCCCCCGCCAGCGGGTGCGGCAAAACCACGGTGACCTGCGCCGTGCTCCAGGCCCTGGTAAACCGGGGGCTGGACCCGGTGGCCTTCAAGTCGGGGCCGGACTACATCGACCCCATGTTCCACGCGGAGGTGCTGGGAGTGCCATCCCGCAACCTGGACCTCTTTCTGATGGGGGAACGGGCGGTGCGCCGCTCTCTGCGTCAGAACTGCGCCGGCCACGGACCCGCCATCCTGGAGGGGGCCATGGGCTACTATGACGGCGCGGCCCTCTCCAGTGAGCTCAGCGCCTGGGATCTGGCCCGACGGACCGCCACGCCGGCGGTGCTGGTGGTGGACGGACGGGGGGCGGCCCGCTCTCTGGCGGCGGTAGTGAAGGGTTTTTGCGCTCTGGAGGGGGAACACGGCATCTGCGGGGTGCTCTTCAACCGGGTCTCCCCTATGTTCTACCCCGCCCTGAAGGCCTGTGTGGAGGAGGAGACCGGCATCTCGGTCTACGGTTATCTCCCGGTCCTGCCAGACGCCTCCCTGGAGAGCCGACACCTGGGCCTCATCACGGCCGCGGAGGTGTCCGGCCTGCGGGGGAAGCTCTCTGCCCTGGCCGCCCAGGCCGAGCAGAGCGTGGACCTGGACGGCCTTCTGGCCTTGGCCCGCTCCGCTCACCCCCTGCCGGCGGAAGAGGAGAACATCCCCGCTTCCCATTCGGCCCGGCCCCGTATCGCCGTGGCCCGGGACGAGGCCTTCTGCTTCTACTACGCCGATGCCCTGGAGCTGTTGGAGGAACTGGGGGCCGAGCTGGTTAACTTCTCCCCGCTGCGGGACGAGGGACTTCCGGAGGGGTGCGCCGGGCTCTACCTGGGAGGCGGCTATCCCGAGCTCTACGGGGCGGCGCTGGCCAACAATACCGCCATGCGCCGGGCGGTGCGCCTTGCGGTGAACGGCGGGATGCCCACCGTGGCCGAGTGCGGGGGCTTTCTCTACCTTCACCGGACCCTCTCCGACGCGGACGGGGTGGACCGCCCCCTGGCGGGGGCCCTGCCCGCCGCGGCCTGGAACCGGGGGAAGCTGGGACGCTTTGGCTATATCACGCTGACGGCCCGGACCGAGGGCCTGCTCTGCGAGGCGGGGGAGAGCCTTCCGGCCCACGAGTTCCACTACTGGGAGAGCGGCCGTCCCGGCGCGGATTTCCACGCCCAGAAGCCAAGGAGCAAGCGGGGGTGGGACTGCGCCTGGCATACGCCCACCCTCTACGCGGGATTTCCACATGTACATTTTTGCGGCTGTCAACAGGCGGCGAAGCGATTCGTGGCCGCCTGTGCCAGATATCATGGGGAGAATGAGGGATGAACATGGGACTGTTGGAGAAGACCATACGAGAGATCACGCCTGCCAATGAGCGGGCGGCCCGGGCCGCCCGCCGCCGGTGGGATTCCATCGCCAAGCCGCTGCGCAGCCTGGGCCTTCTGGAGGATGCGGTGGTGCGCATCGCGGCCATGGGCGGGAGTCCGGACGTGGACCTGGGCCGCCGGGCCATCGTGGTCATGTGCGCCGACCACGGCATGGTGGCCGAGGGGGTGACCCAGACCGGGCAGGAGGTCACCGCCATTGTCACGGAGAACATGTCCAAGGGGGACACCAGCGTCTGCTGCATGGCCCGGGTGGCCGGGGCCGAGCTGGTCCCGGTGGATATCGGCGTGGCCCGTCCGGTGGAGGGGGCGCGCATCCTTCCGCGCAACCTCATGCGGGGGACCCGCAACATGACCCGGGAGCCGGCCATGGACCGGGAGACCTGCATCCGGGCCATCGAGACCGGCATCCAGATCGCCCGGGAGCTGTGTGCGTCCGGCGTAAAACTTCTGGGCACCGGGGAGATGGGGATCGGCAACACCACCGCATCTTCCGCCGTGGTCTCGGCGCTCCTGGGCGTGGAGCCGGAGACGGTCACCGGCCGGGGCGCGGGCCTCTCTTCGGAGGGGCTGGCGCGCAAGGTGGACGCCATCTGCCGGGCCGTGGCGGTGAACCGGCCCGATCCCGCCGACCCGGTGGACGTGCTCTCCAAGGTGGGGGGGCTGGACCTGGCCGGATTGGCGGGGGTCTTTCTGGGGGGGGCGGCCTGCCGGGTGCCTGTGCTGGTGGATGGATTCATCTCGGCCGCCGCCGCCCTGTGCGCCGTGCGGCTGTGTCCGGCTGCGGGGGATTACCTGCTGGCCAGCCATGTCTCGGCCGAGCCCGCCGGGGAGCTGCTGCTGGAGACCCTTGGCCTGACCCCTTTCCTGCGGGCCAAGATGTGCCTGGGGGAGGGGACCGGGGCGGCGGCGGTCATGCCTCTGCTGGATATGGCTCTTGCGGTCTATCGGGAGATGGCCACATTTGATGAGATCGAGGTGGAGGCTTACCAGCCGCTGACATGATACAATCTTTTTTTCAGACCAACCTGACCGCCCTGCTTCTGGGGTTTTGCCTGGATCTGCTGCTGGGGGACCCCCACTGGGCTCCCCACCCGGTCCGGGCCGTGGGACAGTTGATCGCGGGGCTGGAGGGGCCCCTGCGGCGGATCTTTCCCAAAACTCCGGGCGGAGAGCGCGCCGGCGGCACGGCGCTGGTGGTCCTGGTGCTCTTTTTCTCTGTGGGAGTGACCGGATTGGTGCTCGCCCTGTGTGCCAGGCTCCACCCGGCGCTGGATTTCGGCGTGCGGACCCTCTTGTGCTATCAGCTGCTGGCGGCCCGGTCCCTGCGGGATGAGAGCGGGAAGGTCTACCGCGCCCTCCGGGCGGGAGACCTGCCGGGGGCCCGCCGGGCGGTGAGCATGATCGTGGGCCGGGACACCGAGAACCTGGACGAGGCCGGCGTGGCCAAGGCGGCGGTGGAGACGGTGGCTGAGAACGCCTCGGACGGCGTGGTGGCGCCCCTCTGCTACATGGCCCTGGGCGGACCGCTGGCCGGGATGGCCTACAAGGCGGTCAATACCATGGATTCCATGGTGGGCTACAAGAATGAGCGCTATCTCAACTTCGGACGGACTGCGGCCCGGCTGGACGACGCTCTCAATTTCCTGCCCGCCCGGCTGGCGGGTGGGCTCATGTGTCTGAGCGCCTTTCTCACCGGATTTGACGGGCCGGAGGCGGTACGCATCTTCCGGCGGGACCGGAGGAATCACGCCTCCCCCAACTCCGCCCACACCGAGGCCGCCTGCGCCGGGGCCCTGCGGGTGCAGCTGGCCGGTCCGGTCGTGTACTTTGGCCGCAGGGTGGAGAAACCCACCCTGGGCGACCCCATCCACCCGGTGGAGGCGCTGGACATCCTGCGGGCCAACCGGCTGATGTATGGCACGGCCTTTCTGTCCCTGCTTCTGCTGTGCGGAGCGCCGCTGCTGGTCCTGCGCTTTCCCTTTTAAATCCCAAAAGGAGGGAGTCATTCTATGCCCATCTATACTCACGGCGGAGACATCTACGCCCAGTCCGGACCGGTACTGGACTTCTCCGCCAACCAGAACCCGCTGGGGATGCCCCCCGCCGTGGCGGAGGCGGCCCAGGCGGCCGTCTTGGACGCCCAGCGCTACCCGGACAGCCTGTGCCGGGCGCTGCGCCGGGCCATTTCCCGGCGGGACGGGGTACCGGCCGAGTGGATCTGCTGCGGAAACGGCGCGGCCGACGTGATCTTCCGCCTGTGTCTTGCCCTGCGTTCCCGCCAGGCGCTGGTGACCGCTCCCACCTTCTCCGAGTATGCCCAGGCCGTGGAGGCGGCAGGGGGGGAGGTGGTCCGCTATCCTCTCGCCAGGGAGAGGGGCTTTGCGGTGGACGAGGGCTTTGCCGCCGCTCTTTCCGATGGGGTGGAGCTGGCCTTTCTGTGCAGCCCCAACAACCCCACCGGACGGCGGACGGCCCAGCCTGTGCTGGAGGAAATCCTCCGGCGGGCGGAGGAGCAGAAGGTCTGGCTGGTGGTGGACGAGTGCTTCCTCCATCTCTGTGACGGAGGGGGAGAGGGGCTGGTCCGCCGGCTCTCGGAGTTTCCCCGGCTGGTGCTGCTGCGGGCCTTCACCAAGTGCTACGCCATGCCCGGGCTGCGCCTGGGCTACTGTCTGACCGCCCACCCGGAGCTGCCCGGGCGGCTCTACCAGGTGGGCCAGCCCTGGAGCGTCTCGGCCCCCGCCCAGGCCGCGGGCATCGCCGCCTGCGCCTGCCCCGGCTGGCCGGAGGAGGCGATGGAGCGGGTCATCCGCCCCCAGCGCGCCCGCTTGACGGCGGCGCTGCGGGCCCTTGGCCTGACCGTGTGGGAGAGTGAGACCAACTACTTGCTCTTTTCCGCGCCCGGGCGGGATGATCTGAAGGAGCGTCTGCTGGCGCGGGGGGTGCTGATCCGGTCCTGTGCCAACTACCCCGGACTGGGGGCGTGCGACTACCGCATTGCCGTCCGCCTCCCGGAGGAGAACGACACTCTGCTCAACGCCTTGAAGGAGGTACTGGACTGATGGCAAAGTGCATCATGGTACAGGGGACCACATCCAACGCGGGGAAGAGCTTCCTGTGCGCCGCCCTCTGCCGCATCTTCCGGCAGGATGGACTCCGGGCAGCACCCTTCAAATCCCAGAACATGGCCCTCAACTCCTTCATCACCCGGGAGGGACTGGAGATGGGCCGGGCCCAGGTCATGCAGGCCGAGGCGGCGGGAATCGAGCCCTCCGTGCGGATGAACCCCATCCTGCTCAAGCCGGTGAGCGACGTGGGCTCCCAGCTCATCGTCAACGGCGTGCCCCGGGGCAACTGGAAGGCGCGGGACTATTTCGCCTACAAGCGGGAGCTCATTCCGGAGATCCTGGAGGCCTATGAGAGCCTGGCGCGGGAATATGACGTGATCGTCATCGAGGGGGCGGGGAGCCCCGCCGAGATCAACCTGAAGGATGGGGACATCGTGAACATGGGCCTGGCCGGTATGGTGGACGCCCCGGTCCTCCTCTGCGGCGACATCGACCGGGGGGGCGTGTTCGCCTCCCTCTACGGCACGGCGGCCCTGCTGGAGGCGGAAGAGCGGGCGCGGCTCAAGGGCTTTGTCATCAATAAATTCCGGGGGGACATAGAGATCCTCCGCCCGGGCCTTTCCATGCTGGAGGAGCGCACCGGCATCCCTGTGGCCGGAGTCGTGCCCATGGTGAACGTGGACCTGGATGATGAGGACTCCCTCTCCCAGCGGCTGGGGAGCAGCGGCGGGGTAGGCCTCATCGATCTGGCTGTGATCCGGCTGCCAAAGCTCTCCAATTTCACCGACTTCAACCCTCTGGAGCGCATTCCAGAGGTCTCCATCCGGTATGTCTCCACCCCTGCCCAGCTGCGGGAGCCCGACCTCATCCTGCTCCCCGGCACCAAAAACACCCTGGACGACCTGCGCTGGCTGCGCGCCAGCGGCTTGGAGAGCGCCATCCGCAAGCACGCCGCCCGGGGCGGCGCGGTGATCGGCATCTGCGGCGGATACCAGATGCTGGGAGAGGAGGTCTCCGACCCCGACGGCGTGGAGGGGGGCGGGAGCCTGCCCGGCCTGGGCCTGCTGCCCGGGCGCACCGTGTTCCGGGGAGAAAAGACCCGCACCCGGGTCCAGGGCGTCTTTCACGGCCTGGAGGGAGTTTTCGCGGGTATGAACGGCGTAGCGTTCGAGGGCTATGAGATCCACATGGGCGAGACCGCCCGGGGAGAGGCTGCCGGCAGCTGCGCCCGCCTGCACACCTTGGACGGGGTGGAAAAGGCCGACGGTCTGGTCCGTGGCAACGTGTGGGGCAGCTATGTCCATGGGCTCTTCGACCAGGGCGGCTGTGCCGGAGCGCTGGTCAACTGCCTGCGCCTGGCCAAAGGGCTGGGCAGTCAGGAGGCTGTCCTGGACTGGGCGGACTACAAGGAGCGCCAGTATGACATCCTGGCCGACGCTGTGCGGGCGGGGCTGGATATGGAGCGGGTCTACCGCATTCTCAACCGGGAGGAATAGGACATGAGAGAGATCCACTTGCAGCGGGTGGCCCCCGCTGAGATCGAGGCCAGGAGCATGGAGCTCATCGCCGCCGAGCTGGGGGAGCGGGACATCCCGGCCCTGCAGCTGGCCGTGGTGAAGCGGTGCATCCACACCAGCGCCGATTTTGACTACGCCGACAACCTGGTCTTTTCCCCTCATGCAGTGGAACGGGGAGTGGAGGCCCTGCGGAAGGGCTGCACCATCGTCACCGATACCCAGATGGCCCGCGCGGGCGTCAACAAGCGGGTGCTGGAGGGGTTCGGCGGCCGTGTGGTGTGCTTCATGTCCGACCCGGACGTGGCCGCGGAGGCCAGGGAGCGGGGGGAGACCCGCGCCACCGTCTCCATGGAGCGCGCCGCCGGGCTGGATGGCCCCGTGGTCCTGGCTCTGGGCAACGCCCCCACCGCCCTGGTACGGGCCTGCCAGCTGATGGAGGAGGGACGGCTCCGGCCCGAGCTGGTCATCGGCGTGCCGGTGGGTTTTGTCAACGTGGTGGAGTCCAAGGAACTGCTCCTCTCCATGGGAGGGGAGCACATCGTGGCCCGGGGCCGCAAGGGGGGGAGCAACATCGCCGCCGCCATCTGCAACGCCCTGCTCTACCTGGCCTCCGGCGACCGGAGAGAGTGATACGTGAGGTGAGATACCATGGAGAAAGCGCTTCTGATGGTCTCCTTTGGGACCAGCTATCCTGAGACGCTGGAGAAGAATATCAGCCGCATCGAGGCGGCTGTGTCCGCCGCCCTGCCGGGACGGGACCTGTTCCGGGCCTTTACCAGCGGCATGATCCTGCGCAAGCTGGCGCAGCGGGACGGCGTGCACATCGACAATGTGGACCAGGCGCTGGAGCGTCTGGCCCGGCAGGGCTATGAGGACGTCCTCCTCCAGCCCACCCACATCCTCAACGGGGAGGAGTATGACAAGCTCTGCGCCCAGGCGGAGCCCTGGCGGGGACGCTTTGCCCGCTTTGCGGTGGGGAACCCCCTGCTCACCACGGCGGAGGACTATCTGGCCGCAGCCGATGCGGTGATGGAATCCATCCCCGCCCCCGGGGCGGACGAGGCCCTGGTCTTTATGGGCCACGGCAGCGCACATTTTGCCAATTCCGCCTATGCCCTGTTGGAGTATGCCCTCCACGACCGGGGCTGGGACCGGGCCTTTCTGGGGACGGTGGAGGGATACCCCGCCCTGGACCAGGTCCTGCGCCGCCTGCGGGAGCGCAGCGGCGTGCGGCGGGTACGGCTTCAGCCATTCATGGTGGTGGCGGGGGACCACGCCGCCAACGACATGGCGGGCGGGGAGGAGGACTCCTGGAAGAGCCGCCTGGAGCGGGAGGGCTATGCGGTGGAGTGCGTGCTGCGGGGCCTGGGGGAGTACCCGGCCTTCCGCGCCCTCTTTGCCGGCCACGCCCTGGCGGCCCAGGGGGAAGAAGAGAGAGACAAGCGCCCGGACTGAGTGGCGGGACGCTTTCTCACCGGAGCGTGCTCCGGGATATTGAAGAGATGGTCTGCGGTAACTGCCCTGCGGGGCGGTTTTAAAAGGGAAGACGGGTGAGAGTCCCGCACAGTCCCGCTGCCGTGATGGAAGAGCGGACCCGCACACAGTCACTGGCCCCCTTCGGGCTGGGAAGACGCGGGCGAGCCATGAGGCCAGAGTCGGAAGACCTGCCGCAGACCACACCGGCCCATGCCGGCAAACCATACCGCTACGGAGGATAGGAGGTGTGTTTCCCGTGAAGAAGCAGTGGAACGCAGAAAACGGTACCGGGTGAGTCCGGACGCAGGACCGTCCCGCTTGGGCGGGACCTTCAACCAAAGTGCAAATTGGGAAAGGATGAATGTACCATGAAACGATTGGATTCCTGTGTCCGCCTGTCCGCCGCCCTGTGCATGGCGCTGGGCCTGCTCTCGGTGAGCGCCTCGGCCATGCACATTGCCGAGGGCTATCTCCCCCGGCCCTGGGTCTTTGGCTGGATGGCCGTGTGTGCGCCCTTTGTGGTCGCCGGGCTGCGCTCCATCCAGAAGAGAGTGCGGGACTATCCCCGGGCCAAGGTGCTTTTGGCCATGTGCGGCGCGTTCGCCTTCGTGCTTTCGGCCCTCAAGCTCCCCTCGGCTTCCGGCTCCTGCTCTCATCCCACCGGTGTGGGGCTGGGCGCCATCCTCTTCGGACCCACCGCCACCACAGTGCTGGGGCTCATCGTGCTGCTCTTCCAGGCCCTTCTGCTGGCCCATGGCGGCATTACCACCCTGGGGGCCAATGTCTTTTCCATGGCCATCGTGGGGCCTTTTGTCTCCTGGGGCGTGTACCTGCTGCTCAAGCAGCTGAAGGTCCGTCCCGCTGTGGCGGTCTTCTGCGCCGCGGCCCTGGGGGACCTGATGACCTATGTGACCACCTCGGTACAGCTGGGCGTGGTCTACGGCAACATCGGAGAGTATCTGACCATTTTTGCCGTCACCCAGCTCCCCCTGGCTGTGGCCGAGGGACTGCTGACGGTGGTGGTCTTCAACGTGCTGGAGAAGTATGCCCGGGACGAGCTGCTGGAGCTCTCGGTGCTGTAAGGAGGGACGGAACATGAAAGTCTGGCAGAAAAATACGGTGCTCATTTTATTGGTGGTCCTGCTGGCGGCGGCCCCCCTGTGGCTGTGCCGGGATGCTGAGTTCGGCGGAGCCGACGGTATGGCCGCCGAACTGGTGGAGGAGAGCGTGCCCGGGTTTGAACCCTGGTTTGAGCCCATCCTGGAGCCGGCCAGCGGTGAGATCGAATCTCTGCTCTTCGCCCTCCAGGCGGCGGTAGGGTCCGGCGTGGTGTGCTTTATCCTGGGCCGCATCACCGCCCGGAAACCGGACAGCAAGGACGCGTGACCATATGGGGACCGATCGCTATGCCTATGCCTCCCGCCTGCGGCGGGTGGACGCCATCCCAAAGCTGTGGCTGTCGCTGATCCCCCTGCTCCTGTGCGTGTGCTGCGACAGCGCCGTGGTGGGGGCGGCCACCCTCCTTTTGATGGGGGGACTCAATGTATGGCTGGGCGGGCAGAGGCTGAGGACGGTCCTCCGTTTTCTGAAGATCCCGCTGGCCTTTCTGGCCGTGGGCTGTCTCACCATCCTGGTGCGCCCCCTGTCACCGGAGGAGGGCGCGCTGTGGTCGGTGGAGCTTTTGGGCCGCTTCCGCTGGGGGATCACGGCGGAATACCGGGACCTGAGCCTCATGGTGCTGTGCAAGGCCGTGGGGGCGGTGTCGGCCATGTATTTCCTCTCCCTGAATACGCCTGTCACCGATGTGACTCTGGCCCTGGAGCGGCTGCGGGTGCCCAAGCTGCTGGTGGAACTGATGGAGCTGATCTACCGCTTCATCTTTGTCCTCACGGACACCGCCGGGCGCATCCGGGTGGCCCAGGAGTCCAGGCTGGGCTACCAGGGCTGGCGCAGGAGCCTGGAGAGCCTGGGAACTCTGGTCTCCATGCTCTTCCTCCGGGCCTGGCGGCAGGGGGAACGCTCTTTTACTGCCCTGGAATCCCGGGGTTACAAGGGGCGGCTGGACACCCTGCCCGCCGACGCGGCGCCGGGGGAATGGCTCTATGCCGTGCTGGCCGGAGTGAGCGCGGCGCAGCTGGGCGCGCTGGCGCTGGAAAGGAGCTTGCTGGGATGAACTACGCCATTGAGACAAGGGAACTGTGCTATACTTATGAGGACGGCACCCGGGCCCTGGACGCCATCTCCATCCGGGCCGCCCGGGGGGCGGTCACGGGGATCTTGGGGGCCAACGGCGCGGGCAAGTCCACCCTCTTTCTCAACCTGAACGGAGTGCTCACCCCCTCCGGGGGGCGGGTGCTGCTGGACGGGAAGGAGGTATCCTATACCCGCCGGGACCTGCCCGAGCTGCGCCGGCGGGTGGGCATCGTCTTTCAGGACCCGGACGACCAGCTCTTCTCCGCCGACGTGTACCGGGACATCTCCTTCGGAGCGGTGAACCTGGGCCTGCCTCCGGAGGAGGTGCGACGGCGGGTGGAGCTGGCCATGGAGCGCACGGGTGTGACCGCCCTGCGGGACAAGCCCACCCACGCCCTCTCCTATGGGCAAAAGAAGCGGGTGGCCATCGCCGGGGTCCTGGTGATGGAGCCCAGCGTGATGATTTTGGATGAGCCCACCGCGGGGCTGGACCCCCAGGGGGTGAGCGAGCTGATGCGCCTGCTCACCGCCCTGCGGGATCAGCTGGAGATGACCATTCTGCTGGCCACCCACGATATGGATATCGTGCCTCTCTACTGCGACTACGCCTATGTGCTCAGTGGAGGGCGCGTGGCGGGGGAGGGGCCGGCGGAGGAGCTGGTCTGCCGGCCCGGACTGCTGCGGGAGAACCACCTGCGCCTGCCCCGGATGGCCCATCTGATGGAGATCCTGGCGGAGGAGGACGGGGTGGACCTGCCCCGTTCGGCCGCCACGATCGGCGCAGTCCGCCGGGCCGTATTAGAGCTGCTCAACAAGGAGGAAACGAGATGAAGCGAGGAATACTGTACGGCGTGGGGGTGGGGCCCGGGGACCCGGAGCTGCTCACGCTGAAGGCGGTGCGCATTCTGCGGGAGGCCGACGTGGTGGCCATGCCCGACAAGGGCAGCGGGGAACAGACCGCCCGCAAGATCGTGCAGGCCTATATCGAGGGGAAAGAGCTCATCTCCTGCCCCACGCCCATGGTGCGGGATAAGGAACTGCTGGCGCAGAGCTATGAGGCAAACGCCGACACCCTGTGCGCCCTGCTGGACCAGGGGAAGAACGTGGCCTTCATCACCCTGGGGGACCCGTCGGTCTACTCCACCTACCTCTACCTCCATGAGCGGGTGGCCGGGCGGGGCTACGAGGCGCGTCTGATCCCCGGGGTACCCTCTTTCTGCGCCGTGGCGGCCCGTCTGGGGATCAGCCTGTGCCAAGGGGAGGAGCGGCTGCTCATCGTCCCGGCCAGCCACAGCGTGGAGGACTGCGTGGATTTCCCCGCCAATCAGATCTACATGAAGGCCGGCCGGCGTCTGGGCGGGCTCCTGGAGACCCTGGAGCGGCATGGACGGCTGGAGGGGGCCATGGCGGTCTCCAACTGTGGCATGGAGGAGGAGCGGGTCTGGCCCCGGGCGGCCGACATGGACCCGGAGAGCCGCTATTTCTCCGTCCTCTTCACGCCGGGAAAGGACCGGGACTGAGATGGGAATTTATTACTGCGGTTTGAGCGACCGGCGGGCCCCCATCGCCCTGCGGGAGCGGCTCTCCTTTACCAAGGGCCGGGTGGAGGAGGTCTGCGCCCAGCTGGCCCGCCGTCCCGGCATCCGGGGCTGCGTCCTCCTCTCCACCTGCAACCGCACCGAGCTCTACTGCTCCTGGGAGGGGGAACTGCCCCCCGGCCCCCAGCTCCTGTGCGAGGCCGCGGGGGTGGAGCGCTCCCTCTTTGACGGCGCCTTCCGGACCCTGTCGGGGGAGGAGGCGGGACGCCACCTCTTTGAGGTGGCCGCCGGCCTGCGCTCCCGGATCTGGGGGGAGGATCAGATCCTCTCCCAGGTGCGGGAGGCTCTGACCATCGCCCGGCGGGCGGGGAGCGCCGACAGCGTGCTGGAGACCCTCTTCCGCATTGCGGTGTCGGCCGGGAAAGAGCTCCGGAGCAAGGTGCGCGTGAGCGGCGTGTCCCCCTCCTCGGCGGCCCGGGCGGTGGAGGTCCTCCGGGAGGAGACCGGGGGGCTTGCCGGCAAGCGGGCGCTGGTCATCGGCAACGGGGAGATGGGGCGGCTCTCCGCCCGGCTCCTGCGGGAGGCGGGGTGCGCCGTGACGGTGACCCTGCGCACCTACCGCCATGGGGAGACCGTGGTCCCCGCCGGGTGCGCGGTGGCCCCCTATGAGGAGCGCTACCGGGCCATGGAGGGGATGGATCTTCTTCTCTCAGCCACCACCAGCCCCCACTACACGGTGGGGGAGGAGGAGTATGCCGCCCTCTCCCGCCCCCCGCGCCTGCTGGTGGATCTGGCCATCCCCCGGGACATCGCCCCCCAGGTGGGGGAGCGGGCGGGCGTGACCCTCTACAACATCGACACCCTGGGCTGCGGCGTGGAGCGGGTGATCCCGCCGGAGGGAGAGGCCATCCTCGCCGCCGCCATGGAGCGCTTCCGCCAGTGGGAGGGTTACCGCTCCAGCCTGGGGGCCATCGAAGAGGTCAAGGCGGCGGTGCTGGAGCGGGTGCTGGCCGCCGGATGCGCGGAGCTGGAACCCGAAGAGGCCGCCGAGCTGGCGGTGAGCCGGGCGGTGGAGCTGCTGGCCGGGAATCTGAAGGGCTGTTTGAGCGCGGAGGATCTGACCCACTGTGCCCGCAAGATCCGCGCCCACACCCGGGCATAGAGAGGAGGGGCCATGGAAGCAAACCGAATGCTGTTTCCCCTCTTTGTGGACTTGCAGGGCAAGCTGGCCGTGGTGGTGGGCGGCGGAACGGTAGCCGCCCGGCGCACCGGCGCGCTGCTGCGCTTTGGGGCCCGGGTGCGGGTGGTGGCCCCCCGGGTGAAGGAGCGGCTGGCGGGCGCGGAGTATGTGCTGCGCCCCTATGCCCCGGGGGATCTGACCGGGGCGGACCTGGCGGTGGCCGCCACCGACGACCGCCAGGTGAACGCCGCGGCGGGGGAGGAGGCCCGGAGCCTGGGCATCCCCGTCAGCGTGGCCGACGCGCCTGGGGAGTGTACCTTTTTCTTTCCCGCCATCTGTGAGGGCGGAGAACTGATCGCCGGCATGGTCTCCCGCAACGGAGACCACCGGGCCGTGGCCGGAGCGGCCCGGGCGGTGCGCCGGACATTGGAGGAGTGGAAATGAGCGTGATCCGTATCGGAAGCCGGGAGAGCCTGCTGGCGGTCCGGCAGTCCGAACTGGTAATGGAGGCCATGCGCGCCCTCTGTCCCGGTGTGGAGCTGGAGCTGGTGACCATGAAGACCACCGGGGACAAGATCCTGGACCGGACGCTGGACCAGGTGGGGGGAAAGGGGCTCTTCGTCCGGGAGCTGGACGCGGCCCTGCTGGAAGGGCGGGTGGATATTACCGTCCACAGTCTCAAGGACCTGCCCATGGAGACCCATCCGGATCTGCCGGTGGTGGCCTTTCCCCGCCGGGCCGACCCACGGGATGTGCTGGTGCTGCCCGAGGGCGCGGCGGAGCTGGACCCGGCAAAGCCCATCGGCTGCGCCAGCCGGCGGCGGGCGATCCAGCTGGCGGGCCTCTTCCCGGGAACGGAGGTCCGGCCGGTCCGGGGCAATGTTCAGACCCGGTTGCGCAAGCTGGACAGCGGGGAATACGGCGCTCTGGTCCTGGCGGCCGCGGGGCTGCGCCGCCTGGGGCTGGAGGGGCGCATCGCCCGGTATTTCTCGCCTGAGGAGATGCTCCCCGCCGCCGGGCAGGGCATCCTGGCCGTCCAGACCCGGCGGGACGCCCCGGCGTGGCTGGAGGGACTCAACGACCCGGACGCCCGGGACTGCGCCCTGGCCGAGCGGGCCTTTGTGCGGGAGCTGGACGGAGGATGTTCCTCCCCGGTGGCGGCTTACGCCGTGATCGAGGGGGAGGAGCTCCTCCTCACCGGCATGGATGAGACCGGCCGGCGGCACACCATCCGGGGGAGCCGCCGGGAGGCCGAGAACCTGGGCAGCCGCCTGGGCACGCGGAGCAAGGAGGAGAAACGCCATGGGTAAGGTGATTCTGGTCGGAGCCGGCCCCGGAGATCCGGGTCTGCTCACCGTCAAGGGGCGGGAAGCTTTGGAACAGGCCGACGTAGTGGTCTATGACCGCCTGGTGAGCCCCGCCATTCTGGATCTCATCCCGGCGGGGGCCCGGCGCATCGACGTGGGCAAGAACGCCGGATGCCACCCCGTGCCCCAGGAGGAGATCAACCGCATCCTCCTGGAGGAGGGGAGCGGGAACCAGGTGGTGGTCCGTCTCAAGGGAGGCGACCCCTTCCTCTTCGGACGGGGCGGGGAGGAGCTGGAGCTCCTGGCCCGGAACGGCGTCCCCTTTGAGGAGGTGCCCGGCATCACCTCGGCCATTGCGGCCCCGGCCTACGCGGGTATCCCGGTGACCCACCGGGATTTCTGCTCCTCCCTCCACATCATCACCGGCCACCGCCGGGCGGGGGAGAAGCTGGAGATCGACTTTGAGGCCCTGTGCCGCACGAAGGGCACCCTGGTCTTTCTGATGGGCGTGTCGGCCCTTCCGGACATCTGCGCCGGACTCCTGGCGGCCGGAATGGACGGCTCCACCCCGGCCGCCGTGGTGGAGCGGGGGACGACCCCCGACCAGCGGCGCCTCTCCGCCACCCTGAAAGAGCTGCCCGCCCGGGTGGCCGCGGCAGAGGTGCGCAGCCCTGCCGTCATCGTGGTAGGGGGCGTGTGCGCCCTGGCGGAGGAATTTGACTGGTTCGGCCATCTCCCCCTGCGGGGCAGGCAGGTGGTGGTCACCCGGCCCCGGGAGCGCGCGGGAACGCTGACCGGGCGGCTGCGCGCGCTGGGGGCCCGGGTTTGGGAGTGCCCCTGCATCGAGACCATCCCCCTTTCGCCCTGTCCCGAGATGGAGGAGGCGCTGGGACAGCTGGAGCGGTATGAGTGGCTGGCCCTCACCAGTCCGGCGGGGGCGGGGTTTCTCTGGGCGGCCCTGGAGCGGCTGGGCCTGGACGCCAGAGCGCTGGCCGGGGTGCGTTTGGCCGCCATCGGGCCGGGGACGGCCCGTGCTCTGGCCGGACACGGACTGCGGGCTGACCTGGTCCCGGAGGTATACGACGCGGCCCATCTGGGGGAGGCGCTGGCCGCCCGGGCCAGGGGAAGGGTCCTCCTTCTGCGCGCCCGGGATGGGTCCCCCGCCTTGACGCAGGCGCTGGAACGCGCTAAACTGGAATATAACGACGTGGCTATCTATGAGACCTGCTGCCGCAATCCCCGGAGCCAGGCTCTGCGGGAGGCGGTGGAGGAGGGCCGGGTGGATCTGGTGACCTTTACTTCGGCCTCCACGGTAAAGGGATTTCTCGCCACAGTGGGGGCGGGGGCCGACCTCTCCCGCATCACCGGCGTGTGCATCGGGGAGCAGACCGCCGCCGAGGCCCGGCGCAGCGGTATCCCAGTCCAGGTAGCCCGCTCGGCCACCCTGGAGGCCCTGACCGCGTGTGCGGTGGAGTGCGCCCTCTCCCAAGGCTGAGTCCGTCTGACAAGCAAGAAAAACAAGGAGGCCATTTCCATGGACCTGAGCATTCGGCCCCGCCGCCTGCGGGGCAATGAGAGCATCCGGAGGCTGTGCCGGGAGACCCGTCTCTCGCCCGACAGCCTGATCTATCCTATCTTTGTGGACGAGACCCTGACGGGCACGCGCCCCATCCCCTCGCTGGAGGGACAGCTCCACTACGGGCTGGACAGCGTGGGACGGGCGGTGGAGGACTGTCTGGCCCACGGAGTGGGCCGGTGCATCCTCTTTGGCCTGCCGGAGCACAAGGACGCCACGGGCTCCTCCGCCTGGGATGAGCACGGCGTGGTGCAGGAGGCGGTGCGCCTCATCAAGCGGTCCTATCCCGACTTCTATGTCATCACCGACGTGTGCATGTGCGAGTACACCGACCACGGCCACTGCGGGACTCTGTGCGGCCACAGCGTGGACAACGACGCCACGCTGGAGCTGCTGGCCAGGACGGCGCTCTCCCACGCCCGGGCGGGCGCCGATATGGTGGCCCCCTCCGACATGATGGACGGCCGTGTGACGGCCATCCGGGCCAGACTGGACGAGCACGGGTTTCAGAATGTACCCATCCTGTCCTACTCGGCCAAGTATGCCTCGGCCTTTTACGGTCCCTTTCGGGCGGCGGCCGGCTCGGCTCCCTCCTTTGGGGACCGGAAGGGCTACCAGATGGACCCCCATAACCGGAAAGAGGCCCTCAAGGAGTGTGCGCTGGATGTGGAGGAGGGGGCCGACCTGCTGATGGTCAAGCCCGCGCTCCCCTACCTGGACGTGATCCGGGAGTGCGCCGACGCCTTCCGCCTGCCCCTGTGCGCCTACCAGGTGTCGGGGGAGTACGCCATGATCAAAGCGGCGGCCCGGGAGGGCCTCATCGACGAGCACCGGGTCATGTGCGAGAGCGCCGTGTCCATCTTCCGGGCAGGGGCCGATATGCTCATCACCTACTACGCCAAAGAACTGGCCGACGCCATGCGGAAGGGGGAGATCGGATGATGAACCGGCGCACAACCTCTCAGGAGCTCTTTGCGGAGGCCCTCAAGGTGCTCCCCGGCGGCGTCAACTCTCCGGTGCGGGCCTTCCGCGCGGTGGACATGGCGCCCCGCTTCATTGCCCGTGCCAATGGCCCATATATCTATGACGTGGAGGGGCGCGGCTATATCGACTATGTCTGCTCCTGGGGGCCCATGATTCTGGGCCACAACCACCCGGTCATCCGGGAGGCGGTGGAGCGGGCCGTCAAGGACGGACTGAGCTTCGGCGCGCCCACCGGGCGGGAAGTGGAGATCGCCCAGCTCATGGTGGAGCTGGTCCCCAACATCGAGATGGTGCGCATGGTCAACTCGGGAACAGAGGCCGTCATGTCAGCCATCCGCCTGGCCCGGGGAGCCACCGGACGGGATAAGATCATCAAGTTTGAGGGCTGCTACCACGGGCACAGCGACTGCCTGCTGGTGGGGGCGGGGTCCTCCGCGCTGGCGGGAGGGCATCCCACCTCGGCAGGTGTGCCCCAGGACGTGGTGCGCCACACCCTGACGGCCCAGTTCAACGACCTGGACAGCGTGGAGCGTCTGCTGGAGGCCAACCGGAACGAGGTGGCCTGCGTCATTGTGGAGCCTGTGGCGGCCAACATGGGCGTGGTGAACCCCGCGCCCGGCTTCCTGAGCGGTCTGCGGACCCTGTGCGACAAATATGGGGCCCTGCTGGTCTTCGACGAGGTCATCACCGGCTTCCGGCTGGCGCTGGGCGGAGCCCAGGCCTATTTCGGCGTGCGGGCCGACATCGTGACCTTTGGAAAGATCATCGGCGGCGGCATGCCGGTGGGGGCCTACTGCGCCCGGCGGGAACTGATGGAGGAGGTGGCCCCCTGCGGCCCGGTCTATCAGGCGGGCACCCTCAGCGGCAACCCGGTGGCCATGGCCGCGGGACTGGCCCAGCTGAGCTGGCTGAAGAGCCATCCGGAGATCTATTCCATGATCGAGGAAAAAGCCCTCTGGCTGGCCCGGGAGTTCCGGGCACTGGCGGAAAAACACGGGGTGGGGGTCTCCATCAACCAGATCGGCAGCCTGCTCTCTCCCTTCTTCACGCCCAGCAGCGTGAGTACCTTTGTGGACGCCAAGGGGAGCGACGTGGGGATGTACGCCCGGTATTTTGCCGGGATGCTGGAGCGGGGCGTCTATCTGGCCCCAGCCCAGTTTGAAGCCATGTTCCTCTCGGCGGCCCATACCGGGGAGCTGCTGGAGCAGACCCGCGTTGCGGCGGACGAGGTATTTGCCGCGCTGTAATTGATAAAACAGGAGACGCCGCGGAACAAAGCGTTCTGCGGCGTCTCCTTCTACCTGGAGGTGTCTGAGTCCTCCGGCCGGATACCGGCAGCCAGACGCTGGACCAGGCCGTGTTCCAGCAGATACCGGGATACCGCGGGCGGGACCAGGTGGGACCAGGGCTTTCCCTCCGCGATCCGCCGGCGGACCTCCGTTCCGCTGGTGAGGCGCTGGCTGTCATCCCGCACCCAGAGGACCCGGGTCGGAAAGCCAAGATCGGTCAGGACCTGACGCTTGTGGTATCCCCACTGGTCGTAGATGGTCACATAGCACACAGCCTCCCGGGGAATGAACTCGGGGATGCGCTCCGGGTGCTCAATGGGGAAGGGGACAAGATCAAAGCGCTCCCGGGGAAGGCCGGCCTCGGTGAGTGCGTCCCGGAGCATGGACAGGCGTTCATAGTAGGTGAAGGGATTGGCCGCGGCGTCCATGCGGCTCAGATCCCGGAGCAGCTCCGGCGCGTGTTCCCAGGGGTCGAAGTGAGTCACGCCCACCAGAAGATGTTCACAGCGCTCCGCCCCTGCCAGCAGGTATTCCATATGCCCCAGGTGCAGCCCCTGGAAGCGGCCCATGACCACACCCAATGTATCTCTCTGTTCCATATCCATCCGCCTGTCCAGCTCCTGTCCATGATTTGTTGCCGATGCGGCAGACATTATCTTAGTCGAAACCGGGCAAAAAGGGAAGAAGGGAGGGGGCTTTATCGAAAAATACAATAGAGATGGAAGAAATAGGGCGGAAAATGGGTTGACAGGGAACAGAAAAGACATATAATGACTTTATCTCCTGAGGGGAGACGCGCCGCCGCAGGCGGGCGTGAGGAAAAGGCGAGGAAAATGCCGCGGGTCATCCCGCGGCATTTGACGTTTTCCGGGAAATAGGATAGAATACATTCCATCAGATGGACCGGGCCCTGGACGGATGCCCGGAGGACCACAAGGAGGACATCGGTGTGTGGCGCAGTATCTTTGATCCCCAAAACGGTTTTTTTCAGACCATTGACCTGATTTTCAATCTGGCGGCCCTGAGCCTGCTCTGGGTGGCGCTGTGCATTCCCGTGGTCACGGCCGGCCCGGCCACCACGGCCCTTTACTATACGCTGGTCAAGTGCATCCGGAAGGGGGAGCCCCATCCCTTCCGGAACTTTCTGGAGTGCCTGAAGAGCAATTTCAAGGTGAGCTTTCTGAGCGGGCTGGTGTGTCTGGTGTTGGGACAGTTTGTGCTGGGGGGGCTGTATGTGGTCTACCAGATGGCCCTGGCAGGCAGCCGGCCGGCCATGTCCCTGCTGCTGGTCTATGGGCTGGTGACTCTGGTACTGCTGGGGGTGCTGGGCTATGTATTCCCGGTGATCTCCCGGTTCAGCCAGGGGGGGTGGGGGGCTCTAAGCCTGTCTCTCCGGCTGGCGCTGGGACATCTCCCGTCCACCCTGGTGCTGGGGGTGCTGCTGCTGGCGGCAGGGCTGGTGTCGGCACGCTATCTGGCGCCCCTGCTCCTGGTCCCCGCGCTGACCGGACTGGCGGCCTCCCTGCTGCTGGAGCGGATCTTCCGCCCCTATACCATCCCGGAGGAGGGGCTGCCGGATGATCCGGAGGAGCGGCCCTGGTATCTGCGCTGACCCGTTTGGGCATACAAAAACATCCGGCTCTCCACAGGGAGAGCCGGATGTTTTTGCTTGTTATGGCGTGGCCGGATCAAAACTCGGGCAGGGAGGCGGCGGCCACAGACTGGCCTACCCGGCGGGCCTTCTCGTCGGGCAGGGTGGGATTGATCTTGGAAGCGATGTCGGCATACTCCTCGGCCAGTACACGCTTGGCCTCGGCCAGTACGATGTCGCCGCCCTTGCCGGACATCACCCGGCCCAGCAGCAGGATGTGCTTGAATCCGTAGAAGTGATAGTACAGGCGCAGGGCATGGCCCAGATACACGCCGATGGAGCGGTAGATGGCGGCGGCGCGGTCGTCGTCCTTCTCCATGAGGCCCTGCACCACCTTGAGCTTCTCGGCGGGGGAGAGGGATTCGTCCAGCTCGATGCCGGCGGCGGGGGCCAGCTTGATGACGGAATCCTGGGAGAAGTACTTCACGCCGCAGCCGATGTCGCCGGACCACTCGTCCACCATGGCGGTGGGGGCGGCGTCCACGGGGACGAAAGCCAGCTCGTTGAGCCAGCCGGTGATGTTGCCCTTGTCATCCACGAAGCCAACGGCCTCGCTGGTGCCCATGGCAATGCCCAGGACGTTGTTCTCCTCCAGGCTCATGGCGCCGGCCAGGGCGGACACGTCGCCGTCGTTGGCCACCACAATGGGCACATCGCCAAACTCCTTGGCGGCGCGGATGTAGATGTCCTTCACCTTGGCGTCAAAGTCTTCTTTGCCGACCTTCAGGAACAGAGAGGCCACCATGGTGCGGTTGCCGATGTAGATGCCGGCGGAGGACACGCCGATGGCGTCTACCCGGGGCATATGGGCGGCGGCAGACTTCATGGCGTCCACAATGCCCTGGTAGTGGTAGTCGGGGTCGGAGTTGGTCTTGGGGAACCACACCACTTCTTCAGAGAACACGGGCTCGCCGTCGATGACGGCAGAGACCTTTCGGTCGCTTCCGCCGGCGTCAAAACCGATGCGGCAGCCGTTCATGTGGCGGCCGATGGCCTCGGACTTGCTCACCTCAGCGGGAACGGCGTCGCAGTAGACCACCTCGAAGGGATGCTCATAGACGCCGGCCATGAAATTCTCATCAAAGGCGCGGGCGCCCTCCTTGGAGTAGGTCTTGTGGATGGCCTCATAGATGGCCTTGTCGCCGGCGATATAGACCTTGAAGCCGCCCTTGAGCCACAGCAGGGTCTTAATGATGCGGTCCACATAGTAGAGGTCAGCCTCAGCCATCTCGGGAGTACCGTGAATGAAGGTCTTATAGACGGCCACCTGACCGGCAGAGCGCTCCACCGCGATGTCCAGGGGCTTGGAGGCGCCCTTCAGAAAGGACTCATAAAAGGGGAAGAGCGGAATGTAGTTGGGGTCCAGCTCAGGGAGATTACGAACGGAAACGTCAATGCCGAGGTGTTTCATCGGTATCCTCCTCCTTGAATGTATCATTTGGGGACATTTTTTTGTGCCGCCCATCAAATTTATCCACTTATAGGCTATCAGTTTTTTTCAATCTGTCAAGGGATTTCCGGGAAAAATCGAAAAAAGTTTCAAAGAAGCTATTGACTGAAAGTTACTTTCAACGGTATGATATAGCCGATAAGGAAAGGGAAGCCTGTTTCAAGCCCCCGTCCATTATGCAATTTGTATCAAAAGGAAGGCGGAACGAAGTTATGGATACTGCTATGAGAGAGCGCCTTGAGGCCCATCAGAAGTGGATCAAGGAGGAACTGGACATCTGCGTCAACTTCTGGCTGAAAAACGGCATGGACCACGTCAACGGCGGCGTGTACACCTGTCTGGACCGCAAGGGCGAGATCTATTCCACCGATAAGAGCGTCTGGATGCAGGGGCGCTGTGCCTGGATGTTCGCCTACCTGTGCCGCCAGTACGGGGTGAAGGAGGAGTGGCTCCAGGCCAGCAAGAGCTGTCTGGATTTTATGGAGGCCCACTGCATCAACCGGGAGGCCGGCAACCGGATGTACTTCACCGTCACCGCCGAGGGCAAGCCCCTGCGCCAGCGCCGCTACTGCTTCTCCGAGGGCTTCTACGCCATTGCCAACGCCGAGTATTACGGCGTCACCGGCGACGCCGCCTGCCTGGAGCGCGCCCGGGCGGCCTATGAGCTGATCTACCAGCTCAACAATGGGCTCATCCAGGACCCCGCCGGCATGGGACCCAAGACCATCCCGGCCACCCGCACCGGACGTGCCCTGGCCGATCCCATGATTTACCTGAACATCACCTCCGTGCTCCGCCGGGTGGACGCCGACCCGGAGCGGCAGAAGCTCTATGCGGCCCGGGCCCAGGAGTGTGTGGAGACCATCTTCCGGTACCACTACAAGCCTGAACTCAAGTGCACCCTGGAGTCCGTGGCCCCCGACGGCACTCCACGCCTGGATGTCACCGAGGGCCGCGTGGTCAACCCCGGCCACGACATCGAGTGCGCCTGGTTCCTGATGGAGGCGGCCAACTACGCCCACGACGACGAGACCCACGCCACTGCCGTCAAGATCTTTGACCAGGCCTTTGAGGCGGGCTGGGACAAGGAGTACGGCGGACTGCTCTACTTCATCGACTGCCTGGGCAAGCCCACCGAGGCATACGAGCACGATATGAAGCTCTGGTGGCCCCATGACGAGATCCTGATCGCGTCCATGATGATCTTCCGGGATACCGGCGACGTGTCCTACCTGGAGAAATTTGAGCAGACCCTGGATTACTGCAAGGAGCACTTCTCTGACCGTGAGTACGGCGAGTGGTACGGCTACCTGCGCCGGGACGGTCTTCCTACCCAGCCCTCCACGAAGGGTTCCACCTTCAAGGGCCCCTTCCATCTGCCCCGCATGCTCTCCATGGTGGACCATATGCTGGGACAGATCCTGGCCCGGGACTGATTCCACCCGCGGCAGGCGCAGGGAGGTGAGGACCCATGCCGCAGGTCAACGTGTTCGCCCGGCTGGACAATGAGTATTATCAGCTGACCGGTGCGGAAAAAAAGGTGGCCGACTATGTAGTCAGCCATGAAAAACAGACCCAGTATATGTCCATCTCAGAGCTGGCGGAGGAGTGCGGCGTGGCGGAGGCAACCATTTCCCGCTTCTGCCGCCGGATGGGGTATAAGGGATACAGCGCCTTCAAGCTGGCGGTGGCCAACTCCACGGTGATCCCGGAGCGGGTCTCTCCCATTCCAGAGATGGATCTGGAGGAGGGGGAGATCAGCCTCTGCCAGCGCCTTTACAACGAGGATGTGGCCGCCATCGCCCAGACGCGCAAGCTCATCCGTCCGGAGGAGATCGCCAGGGCTGTGGACCTGATGGCTGAGGCGGGGAAGGTCCTGTGTATGGGACAGGGAGGCTCTATGATCATGGCGCAGGAGGCGGCCCACCTCTTCTCCACAGTGCGGCCCAATTTCTACCCTATCTGTGACGCGCATATGCAGGCCATCTGGACGGCTCAGCTCGTGCCGGAAGACGCAGTGCTCTATTTTTCCTACTCCGGCGCCACCCGGGATCTGGTGGAGGTGCTGGCCCAGGCAAAGGGGAGAGGGGCCAGGTGCATCCTCATCAGCCGCTTTCCCAAGTCGCCCGGCTCTCAGTACGCGGACCTGGTGCTCCAGTGCGGCTCCAAGGAGGGACCGCTCCAGTTGGGAACTGTGGCGGCGCGGATGGCCCAGCTCTATCTGCTGGATGTGCTTTTTCATGAGATGTGCCAGCGGGACCCCAAGGGCGCGGAGGAGAGCCGGGAGCGTATCGCCGACGCGCTTTCCGAGAAACATCTCTGATCGAAATTGGAAGAAGGCTTGAAAAAAATTTCAGTTTAGCTTGAAAAGAAAAATATTTTCATCTAAGTATTGACAAAAAGGGCTTGTGATTGTACAATCTACACAACGGGTATCTCTGACACTCGAGAAAAATTATTCAAATCATGAGGAGGAGATCAGCGATGAAGCTGAAAAAAGCAGTTGCTCTTGCATTGGCAACCGGCATGACCCTGAGCCTGGCCGCCTGCGGCGGCGGGGACGCCAAGCCCAGCGGCACGCCCGCTCCCGCAGCCAGCGGCAGCGGTTCCGCCAGCACCGAGATCACCATGTGGACCTACCCCATCGGCAAGTGGGGCGGCACCGCCCCCAAGGTGGAAGAGATCGTCGCCGCCTTCAACGCCAAGTATCCGGACATCAAGGTGAAGGTAGAGTTCCTGGACTATACCAACGGTGACACCCAGGTCACTTCCGCCATCACCGCCGGCAACACTCCCGACATCATCATGGAGGGTCCTGAGCGCCTGGTTTCCAACTGGGGCGCGGCCGGTAAGATGGTGGATCTGAGCGACCTGTGGACCGAAGAGGCTACCGCTGACATCGCCGCTGTGAGCGAGTCCGTGGTCAACGCCTGTAAGAGCAGCGACGGTACTTACTATGAGTACCCCCTGTGTATGACCACCCACTGCATGGCCATCAACAAGGAGGTCTTTGAGGCCGCCGACGCCATGCAGTACATCAACGACGAGACCCGCACCTGGAACAGCACCGAGGACTTCCTCAAGGCCATCGCCGCTGTGAAGGCCTCCGGTCAGGTGGCCACCCCCGGTATCATCTACTGCGGCGGCCAGGGCGGCGACCAGGGCACCCGCGCGCTGGTGAACAACCTGTACGGCGGCGCCTACACCAATGCCGACCACACCGAGTACACCGTCAATTCCGCTGAGAATGTCAAGGCGCTCCAGACCCTGTCTGAGCAGGTCAAGGTCGGTAATCTGACCGCCGACGCCAGCTTCCAGGCCGCGGAGGAGCTGCAGGCCTTTGCCAACGGCACCACCGCGATGACCTTCTGCTGGAACGCCTCCAACCAGGATCAGTATGCCTCTCAGGTCGCCTTCACTCCCTACGCGGTGGCCTTCCCCACCGATCAGGAGACTCCCGCTCTGTGCGGCGGCATCTGGGGCTTTGGCATTTTCGACAACGGCGAGGCGGCCAAGATCGAGGCGGCCAAGACCTTCATCAAGTTCGTCTGTGACGACGCCGAGCAGGGTCCCGAGAGCGTCCGTCTCTCCGGCTTCTTCCCGGTGCGCGCTTCTCAGGGCGACGTCTATGCCGGCATGGAGGACGAGGCCCGTATGGCTGAGTTCCAGGTCATGATGCCTTACCTGGGCGACTACTACAATGTCATCGGCGGCTGGACCGAGCAGCGCACCAACTGGTTCAACATGCTGCAGCAGATCTTCGTCAGCGGCGAGGACGTGCAGACGGCGGCCGACAACTTCGTGGAGGCCAGCAACGCCGCCATTAAGTAAGACCTCTTTACACGCAATCATGCGCCCGCTCCCTGTTTGAGAGGGGGCGGGCGCATTCGCGTTGACCCGCGGAGAGCGGGGGAGAGGAAGCGTATTTTACGAAAAAGGGGAACGATACGTTATGGAGCAAAAATCCGTACCGGCTGCGGTCAAAAAGCCAAAAAAGGAGCGGCGCTCTGAGTTTTCCGGCATGAGCAAGGCTCTGGTACGCCGGGAAACGATTTCCGCCTACCTCTTTTTGCTGCCCAGCCTGATTTTCTTTGTGGGGTTCGTTGTGATCCCCATGATCATCTGTGTGGTATACAGCTTTCTGGACTACGGCCTGGCGGGCTTTGAAGGGTTCGCCGGTCTGAACAACTACATCGAAATGTTCCAGGATAAGGTCTTTATCCGGGCCTTCTGGAATACGGTACTCATCGTGGTCGTAGCCGTGCCCGCGGTCACCGCGTTTTCGCTGTGGGTGAGCTCCGCCATCTGCCCCATGAAGGCGGTCACCCGGTCGTTCTTCCGCTGCGTGTTCTACCTGCCCGTGGTCACTGGTACCGTGGCGGTCACCGTGGTGTGGAAGTGGATGTTCAACCCCTACACCGGTCTGCTCAATCAGATCCTGGGGACTACCGGCTTCAACTGGCTGGGCAATCCCAAAACCGCGATCTGGTGCATCATCATGATCCTGTTCACCACCTCCATCGGCCAGCCCATCGTGCTCTACGTGGCGGCCCTGGGCAATGTGGACCAGTCCCTCATCGAGGCGGCCCAGGTGGACGGCGCCACCAAGCTCCAGGTGTTCTGGAAGATCAAGTGGCCCCAGATCATGCCCACCACCCTGTACATCCTGGTCATCACCACCATCAACAGCTTCCAGTGCTTCGCGCTCATTCAGCTGCTGACTTCGGGCGGCCCCAACCACGCCACCGATACCATCATGTACTATATCTTCGATATGGCGTATAAGTATCACCGCTTCGGCTATGCCAACGCTATGGGCGTCATTCTGGCCCTGATCATCGCGGTGTTCTCCGCCGTGCAGTTCAAGGTCACGAAGGCCGACAACGGTTAAGGGGGTGAAGAGATGAACAACAGTCTTGCCATGAAGCAGTCCAAGGGATACCGGGTGTTTGCTTTTGTCATCCTCTTCCTCCTGGCCGTATTCTTTATGTTCCCGCTGTACTGGATCATCACCGGTTCCTTCAAGACCGCCGCGGCCATCAACGCCCAGCGGCCTCAGTGGTTCCCGCTGGAGCCGACCCTGATGAACTACACCAAGCTCTTCAGCCAGCCCGCCTTCCAGTGGCTGCTCAATACGGTGATCATGGCCGTGGGCGCCATGGTGCTCACCTGCCTGACCGCCGCCCTGGCTGGCTATGCCCTGGCCAAGAAGCGCTTCTATGGACGCAAGATCCTCTTCAGCCTGCTGGTGTGCGCCATGGCGCTGCCTAAGCAGGTCATCGTCATCCCCCTTCTGCAGGAGATGAACTTCCTGCATCTGCATGACACTCTCTGGGCCGTCATCCTGCCCACCGTGGGCTGGCCCTTCGGCGTGTTCCTGATGAAGCAGTTCTCCGAGACCATCCCAACCGAGATGCTGGAGGCTGCCCGGGTGGACGGCGCCGGGGAGCTGAGGACCTTCTTCAGCGTAGTATTCCCCATGATCAAGCCCGGCGTGGGCGCGCTGGCCATTTTCACCTTCGTCAACTCCTGGAACGACTACTTCCTACAACTCATCATGCTCAACAGCCGTACCCAGTGGACCATCTCCCTTGGTATCGCCAGACTTCAGGGCGAGATGGCCAGTGACTTCGGCCTCATTATGGCCGGTGCGGCGCTGGCGGCGATCCCCATTGTGGCCATCTTCATCGCGTTCCAGAAATACTTCACGCAGGGTATTGCCATGGGTGCGGTAAAGGGTTAAGATTACTGTGTTTGGAGTCCCTTTCAGACGATGTCTGATCCGGTTATCCGCAACGTGCTGGAACTGACAGGAGGGCCCGCCCTGCAAAGCGGGGCGGGCCCTGTTTCCTGCCAGCTCACATAAGTATATTGGAGTGAATCAAAATGAGCGATCTGAACAAATACCAGGGTGTCATTCCCGCCTTCTACGCCTGCTATGACGGTGAGGGCAATATTTCCCCCGAGCGCGTGCGCGGCCTGACCCGCCACCTGATCGGCAAGGGTGTCAACGGACTGTATGTGGGAGGCTCCTCCGGTGAGTGCATCTACCAGAGCGTGGCTGAGCGCAAGCTGGTACTGGAAAACGTCATGGCGGAAGTTAGGGGGAAGGTAGTGGTCATCGCCCACGTGGCCTGCAACAACACCGCCGACAGCCAGGAGCTGGCCGCCCACGCCGAGAGCCTGGGTGTGGACGCCATTGCCTCCATCCCGCCCATCTACTTCCACCTTCCCGAGTATGGCATCGCCCAGTACTGGAACGATATCTCTGCGGCCGCCCCCAACACCGACTTTATCATCTATAATATCCCCCAGCTGGCCGGCGTGGCGCTGACCCCTTCTCTCCTGAAAGAGATGAAGAAGAATCCCCGCGTGATCGGCGTGAAGAACTCCTCCATGCCCACCCAGGATATTCAGATGTGGCGGGATGAGGGCGTTATCGTCTTCAACGGTCCCGATGAGCAGTTCATCTCCGGCCTGGCCATGGGCGCCTGTGCCGGCATCGGCGGCACCTACGCCGTTATGCCCGAGCTTTTCCTGAAGGTGCGGGAGCACTTCCAGAAGGGCGAGATGGAGCCTGCCCGTGAGATCCAGAATGAGATCTGCCGTATCATCTATCAGATGTGCTCCGCCCACGGCAATCTCTACGCCACCATGAAGGCCATCCTGGCCAAGAAGGGTGTGGAGTGCGGCTCCGTCCGCAAGCCTCTGCCCGCTCTGGCAGAGAGCGATCTGGCCATCGTGGACGCCTGCGCCGCCCGGATCGACGCCGCGATTGCCAAATACTGCTGATGGGTATCTGAGGACATAACAGAAAGGAAGAGATCACCATGAGAATTTATCTGGCAGAAGATTATAAGTCCATGAGCCGCCGGGCCGCCAATATCATCTCGGCCCAGGTCATCACGAAGCCTGACAGCGTGCTGGGTCTGGCTACCGGCGGGACCCCGGTTGGGGCCTACCAGCAGCTGGTAGAGTGGTACAAAAAGGGCGACCTGAGTTTTGCGGAGGTCAAGTCGGTCAACCTGGACGAGTACTACGGCCTCTCTCCCCGCCATGAGCAGAGTTACCGCTATTTCATGCAGAGCAACCTCTTTGACCACATCGACATCAAGTACGAGAATACCCATGTGCTCAACGGCCTGGCCAAGAGCCCCACGGTGGAGTGCGCCGGGTACAACAAGCTCATCCGGGATCTGGGCGGCATCGACCTCCAGCTGCTGGGCATGGGGCACAACGGTCACATCGCCTTCAACGAGCCCGGCGACGACTTTGGCCTGGAGACCCATCTGGTCAACCTGACCGAGAGCACCGTCGAGGCAAACAAGCGCTTCTTTGAGAGCAAGGACGACGTGCCCCGTCAGGCGCTGAGCATGGGCATCAAGAACATCATGCAGGCCAGGCGGATCCTGATCGTGGTCAGCGGCTCGGCCAAGGCCGACATCGTGTACAAGGCCTTCTGCGGCCCGGTCACCAAGGAGGTGCCCGCCTCCATCCTCCAGCTCCATCCCGATGTGACTCTGGTGGGCGATAAGGAGGCTCTGAGCAAACTGGTAGAGGCAGGTGTTCCCGTATGCGGCTGACCGGAGCAAAGGTATTTGACGTCCAGGAGGGGTTCGTCTTCCGGGACGTGTGCATCGAGGGGGAACTGCTGGCCGACCACAGCTCCGACGGGAAGAGCGCCGACCTGTCCGGGTGTTATCTGATCCCCGGCCTTACCGACGTGCATTTCCACGGCGCAAAGGGTCACGATTTCAGCGACGCGGATGCCGAGGGTCTCCAGGTCATGGCGGACTATGAGCTCTCCCGTGGCGTGACCCAGATCTGCCCCGCCGGCATGACTCTGCTGGAGGAGCAGCTCCTCAAGGTCTGCAAGAACGCGGCCCAGCACCGAAAAAACAGCAAAAGCGGCGCGCTGCTGTACGGCGTGAACCTGGAAGGGCCCTTCCTCTCCCGCGCCAAGAAGGGCGCCCAGAACGGCGATTGGCTCCACGCCCCCGATGTGGCCATGCTCCGCCGCCTGGAGGAGGCCTCTGAGGGGCTGGTGAAGCTGGTCTCAGTAGCCCCGGAGGAGCCCGGCGCGCTGGAGTTCATCCAAGAAGTCGCCGATGAGGTGACGGTCTCTATCGCCCACACCACTGCCGACTATGATACCGCTATGGCGGCCTATGCCGCCGGAGCCCGCCAGGCCACCCATCTCTTCAACGCTATGCCGCCCTTTACCCACCGGGCGCCCGGCGTGGTGGGCGCGGCCTTCGACACTCCCGAGTGCATGGCCGAGCTGATCTGCGACGGCGTTCACATCCATGCCAGTGTGGTGCGGGCCGTGTTCCAGCTCTTTGGGGCCAAGCGGGTGATCCTCGTCAGCGACACCATGCGAGCCGCCGGTATGCCTGACGGGGACTACACTCTGGGCGGCCAGCCGGTCCGGGTCAAGGGCAAGTACGCCACGCTGGAGGACGGTACTCTGGCCGGCTCGGTCACAGACCTGATGAACTGCATGAGGACCGCGGTCTCCTTCGGTATCCCTCTGGAGGATGCGGTCCGGGCCGCCGCTGTGAATCCCGCCAAAGCCATCGGTATTTACAGCCGCGTGGGCAGCGTTGAGAACGGTAAGCTGGCTAACCTGGCCGTGCTGGATGAAAATCTGGACCTTAAGGCCGTCCTGCTCAAGGGCGAGGTGGTCCACGGGACTGTATAAAGGCACAAAAATGCCCTTGCAAAAGGCCTGATTCTCTGGCATAATGGAGACAGCAGCGCGGCTGCGCCGCCATTCCAGCCACCCTCTCCTACTCCATTTCCATAGGGGAGGGTGAGCGGTAAAAAAGGAGGAAATCCGCTGGACCGGCGGTGCGGCAGTGTGGAGACCTGCCGTAACGTCCCTGGAGTTTCGCTCTCCATGGACGAGGGAGTGCTTGCGGAGGCATCGCTCCTACGGTCCTCAACCTATGGCAACTGTCAGCCTGAAGAACATCAAGAAGATCTATGACAACAAGGTCACTGCGGTACACGACTTCAATCTGGAGATTGCGGACAAGGAATTTATCGTCCTGGTCGGTCCCTCCGGCTGCGGCAAGTCGACCACCCTGCGGATGATCGCCGGATTGGAGGATATCTCCGAGGGCGATCTCCTCATCGGGGACAAGCGCATGAACGATGTGGAGCCCAAGGACCGGGACATTGCCATGGTCTTCCAGAGCTACGCCCTGTATCCGCATATGACTGTGTATGAGAACATGGCCTTCTCCCTGAAGCTGCGCAAGCTGCCCAAGGCCGAGATCGACAAGCGGGTGAAAGAGGCGGCTGAGATCCTGGATATCACCCAGTATCTCCAGCGCAAGCCCAAGGCCCTCTCCGGCGGCCAGCGCCAGCGCGTGGCCATCGGCCGCGCCATCGTGCGTGAACCCCAGGTCTTCCTGATGGATGAGCCGCTGTCCAACCTGGACGCCAAGCTCCGCAACCAGATGCGCGCCGAGATCATCAAGCTCCGCCAGCGCATCAACACCACTTTTATTTATGTTACCCATGACCAGACCGAGGCCATGACCCTGGGCGACCGTATCGTGATCATGAAAGATGGTTTCATCCAGCAGATTGGTACGCCCCAGGAGGTCTTTGACCACCCTGCCAATATCTTTGTGGCCGGTTTCATCGGCATGCCTCAGATGAACTTCTTCGACGCCAAGCTGGAGAAGAACGGGGAACAGTATGTGGTCCGCTGCCAGGGCGCCGTGATCACCCCGGGCGAGAAGATTCAGGCCGGTCTGAAGGCGCGGAATGTGGGTTCCATGGACATCACCCTGGGCGTGCGTCCCGAGCACATCTCCTTCGTGTCCGAGCCCTCCGAGACCAGCGTCAAGGGCGTGGTGGACGTATCGGAGATGATGGGCTCCGAGGTACACCTGCACGTCAATGCCAGCGGCAAGGACGTGGTGCTGCGCGTTCCCACCACTGACCTGCCCGAGGAGCACCGGGGCGGGATCAACTACGGCACCCAGGTCCACTTCACCTTCCGCAATGACCTGCTGCACCTCTTCAACCCCCAGACCGAGGAGAACCTGCTGGCTCTGAAGTAACGAGTGACTATGTATTGAGAAACGAGGACCCTGGCCCATTTGCCGGCATCCTATAAGGAAACAGCAGGACGGAACAGGCAGACGGGCGAGTGGTGAAAAGAGAACAGGGGACCGACTAAGAAAGTCGGCCCCCTGTCTTTTTATGCCTTCACGGCTCCTGGCGCTGGGTCTCTGCGCTCTGGTTCCTCTGGTTGTGCTCTGGTCCCTCGTCCCCTGTCCTATGCCCCGCAGGGCATGGGAGTGACGCAATTCCCACGGGGACCAGTCCCCGAAATGCAGATACCCAGCGGCGGGGAAATGCATGGAGCGGGACCTACCTTGTTCCCCGCCCTGCTGGACCTGTCAGCCAGCATCCAGGGTAGACCCGTGGCGGGCCTCCGGGGCTTGATTCCCTGCATGGTCCCCTTTTGAGCAACCCCTGTCTCCGTCGGCTCCCATACACACTGGTACACATCCAGCCCAGGTGTCAGTTCTGGGATGTCACCACACACCCTAACACTATGACGCTCTGCCAGTTTCTCTCCAGCAGGCAGTGTGAAATAACCCAATTCCATTCAACCATCCTCCGCTTTTTAGAGAGCCCTCCGGACACGAGTTGCCCGGAGGGCTTTGTGTGGTTAGCTGATGGTGAGATCGAGGAGATAGCACTCTACGAAGATGTCGGAGAATCCATACTCGTTGATGTGATTGTTATCCGCAACTGCAATACTTACGCTTTCATCAGCACTGCAATCGATTGTAAACGACTTAGAGGATCCTGCAGGGACAACACCAAGCAGCTCTCTGTACTGCTTATTCGGATCTGCAATGCTCACTCCCTCCCTTGCATGACCCGCGCTTACCTGTACATCAATATCAATCGCCTTGACAGTGAATGTGATTCTCGTATATCCAACAGTCTCCAGGCTGAGGCTACTACACCCCATAGCCACCTTGGAAGAATCAAAGAAGAAACCACCGTCCGTCTCCACGGCACCATGGCCGCCCATAGTCTGATCGAGCTTAGTGATGGAGGTGGAGCCATCAGGCTTTTCTGGAATAGAGGAAGTGCCGCCAGAGCAGACCTCTAGGAGCCGGTCCATGACAACGGCGGCCTGAGCACGGTCCATGACCCCGGTACCATTGAAGGTGCCCTTATTGTCCACACCGGTCAGCATGCCCATGTTGTAGCAGACGGACACGGCGTCCTGGTAGGTAGAGGGGACAGAAGACCAGTCGGCCACCTTGGAGGTGTCAGAAAGGGAGGATGTAGTGATGCCCTCAGCCTTGAGGACGTTGTACATCAGCTGGGCCATGTCATAGCGGTTGATGGTAGAGGTGGCCAACCCATCGTTGGAGCCGACGTTGGTACCTGTAAGGATGTTGGCACTCTTAGCAGCTGCCATGAAGGGGGCGTACCAGGTACCGCCTTCGGTGCCCAGCTTGTCCGAGTAGAACTGCCGCACCAGCATAGTGATGAACTCGGCATTGGAGAGGTGCTGAGAGGGGGCGAACAGATTGTTGCCGATGCCGGACATGATGCCCTTGTCGGCCATCTCAGTGATGGAGGAGGAAGCCCAATGGCTGTCGGGTACATCGGTGAACTTCACGGAGGCCGCGAAGGCAGTGGTGGAGAACATGGTGACCGCCAGAGCGGCGCTCACGGACCCGGCCAGAAATCGTTTCTTTTCCATTTTGAAGATTCCTCCTATGGATACT
>JAHAEW010000215.1 GCA_018374635.1 Clostridiales bacterium | reverse complement strand
ATCACTACCTTTGCCTCGGCGGCAGGCGCCCGCGTTTCGGTCATCATCGACTGGTATTACACCGGCGTAACCTTTGCCGCCCCATCCGGCTCCTAAAAAGGAAACAGGCGCACGCCCTCATTCTGGGCGTGCGCCTGGATTTTTTGCGGGCAGCTGCTGCCCTGGCCTCTTAACCGCCGACTCCGTTCTCCAGCTCCACCGTGGCCAGATGCAGGTCGAAGAACTCCGAGAGGTCGCTTGTACCCTCCAGCACAAAGGCGTCGGGGGACAGCTCCCGGCCGCTCCAGTCCTCCTCAAAGGCCAGGGCCACCGCCACCGGATCCCGCAGCTCGGGCCGCTCTCCGGCATCGCAGGCCTCCTGGAGGGCGGCGTAATAGTCGTCCATGGGCTGGTCGGCCTCCGGCACCACCAGATAGCGCGTGCCGTTCTGATCCACACAGCGGTCTACGCACCAGATCCCCTCCTCCCCCTGGGTTGCGGGCTGGGAGAGCACCAGGGTGTAGACCGTGTCCGCCGCCTCTTCATAGCCGGACAGGCCGTAATAGGGATAGTAGAGCACCGTCACATGCTCCCCGCCGGGATAGGAGAGGGGGCCGGTGACCCGCTGGTAGAAGGGATCCTCCTCCATAGGGGTGAGTCCGGCCCCGGCGGCCAGTTCCTCCAGCCACGCCATTAGGGCTGTCCCTGTAGCATGGTAGTCGTCGTAGTGGTCGAGATTGAAGTTCACATCGGTGGGGGCGTGGCAGGCGTAGTACCAGTCCCCGTTCCAGCCCAGGTAGGCCCAGTTGCCGGTCAGCTCCCAGCTGTAATAGGACTGCTCAAAGCCCACCTGGCTGTAGCGCCCCACCTGGAGGAGCAGTCCGCCCCATTCGGTGTTGTAGTCCGGCGCGTAATAATAGGTGGCCAGCACGCCGGAGCTATAGGACTTGAGGTCGTGTTCCTCCACCACCACGACCTTGTCCGCCAGCTCCGCCGGCAGGGCGGTCAGCCCGCTCTCCATGGGAACCCGCTCCTCGGTCTGAACGGCCAGGTTGGACACGAACTGCCAGCCCTCCCCGCGCTCCCGCAGGGTGACCTGCTTATATCCGCCGCCCAGGAAGGTGTCGTCGTAGGTGAGGCGCACCAGCTCGCCGCGCCGCTCCCCGCCGGTGAAGGTGACGGAGCTGCGGTAATTGGTGTCGCCATGGTAAAAGAAATACACATCGAAGTCGGGCAGATAGGTAAAGTGCTCCAGCCCCACCTGGCCGGTCTCCGCCAGGGTGAGGCCCAGATACTCCTCCAGCACCGCGTCCATCTGGGCGGTGGTCAGAATGGTGGCCGGGCAGTCGGGGTCTTCGCCGCCCTCGGCGGCCAGCATGGCCGCCTCCAGGGCCACCGGATCGGCGCCGTCCGGCGGGGCGGCGTAGTCGGCGTCCCCGTCGCCGCAGTAGAAGAGCTGGAACAGGTCGATCTCCTCCGGCGCGGCATAGGTGGAGCTGAGGAACTGGTTGCGGATGTTGATGCCGTCCGTTCCATTGAAGAACGCATCCCCGTTGAAGTAGGCCAGCTCCTCCTCCGAGAGCGGCTCCCAGGCGTCGCTCCGCCCGCCGGTGAAGGTGCACCCCACCGCCAGCCCCGCCAGGAGGGCC
>JAHAEW010000214.1 GCA_018374635.1 Clostridiales bacterium | reverse complement strand
CGGTTGCCCAGGGTGGACATATAGGTGGCGTACAAGGAAAGCTGTTCCTCGCCCATCATGTAGACAGGCACATGGGAGAGGTCGAAGTTCTCCAATGTGACGGTGCAGATGGTCCAGGTATAGGGCACTCGAACCGTATAGGGGTTGCCCTCGCTGTCCGTCCGTGTTTCCGTCCGATAGCGGGTCTCCGTGGTCACGGTTTCGGTGAGGATATATTGCTTGTCAAAGAGGGTTTGAAGGTCGCCCTGTACCTGGTCGATGGTAAACACCCCTTCATGGAGTGCTGACAGAATGGAGATCAGCACATAGGGGTCGTGCTCGATCTCGTCCAGGTCGAAGTGATACTCGTCATAGTCGTGGGTGGCCTCGTAGGTATCCAGGTATTCCCGCAATTCATCCTCTTTGGCGCAGTAGGCTTCTTCCGCCGCCAGCATATCGGCATCCTCAGAGAGATAGGAAGATGCCATGATATTGGACACCCCACCGCCGAACATGGAGGAACAGGATTGCAGGGAGCCCAGCAGCATCACCAGCAGAAGTCCGATGCCGCCCACGATCAGCGCACCCTTCCAATGCCGCTTTACAAAAAGGACGGTGCGCTTGGACTCCTGGGCGGTTTTCTTGGCTGCCTTTGCCGTGGCCTCCGCTGTTTTCCCGGCTTGGGCAGTCTTGCCCGCCGCCCGGTATGCCGCCGCATATTGCTTTTGCAGCTTCCGTTTCTGCCACAGGCGGGAGACGGGATTGGATGCAAGCTGGGGGTTCTCCGCCACGGCTTTCCGATAGTAGAAATCCGCATTGGCCTTGACCGCCGCCTGCTCCGCCTTTGCCGCGTCTTGCCAGGGTTTCAGCTTGCGTTCCGCTCGCCAGTTCTGGACACGGCGGTTCCCGTAGCCCACAGCCTTCTCAATACCGCGTTCTCCCAGGTGGCCCGACTGGACGCCGGAATTTTCCTGCTCCACCTCCCGGACCTTGCCGTGGATGGCGGCGCCCGCCTCCTGGATGGGGCGGGACAGCGGATTGGTATGCTGGGGGGATGGCGGTTTGGACGGAACAGCAGCCTTTGCCGCGTCCAGCCGGTCCGCCGCCTTATCCGACTTGCGAATGGCCCCTTGCAGTTCCGGCACCGCCCGGTCTGCCTCGGAAAACTGCAATCGGGAGGATGGGCGGCTTGCCGCCGCCTCGCCCTCCCGATAGGCTCTGCGCTGTTTCCGGCGCTTCTTTTTGGCTGCTGCCTGTTCCCGGTGCAGTTCCGCACGGTCCACCACTTTTCCAGCGGCGCCCGCCGTGTCGCCGGATGCAGAATGGTCCTGCTCCGGCGTCCGATTAGAGGGATAGGTGGTCTCGCCCGTGACCAGATTGACGGATACCGCCCCGTCACGGGTCATTTTCTGCGCCTCCTTTTCGGGGGCTTTCCATTCTTTCAAGGGGCGTCACCTCCTGTTCCATAGGGGCAGATATTGACGCAGGTCCCGGTTTCTATCATGGCGATGTACTGGAAAATGGGATACGCCTGGGGCGGGCAAACCGCGTTCCCCAGAGTTTTCAGCCGCAGCGCCCGGTTGTCGGTATCCTCGGTCATGCGGGGGACTCCTTCGGGCTCGGCACGCCATAGGATGCGTCCGTCCATTTCGGGGGGAATCCCATAAGCCATTCCACCCAGTCCGGGT
>JAHAEW010000081.1 GCA_018374635.1 Clostridiales bacterium | reverse complement strand
TCTAACGAGCTCCTGCTTTGCTATACCCTTTTTGAACCATCTGCCGTTTTACCACATCCATTCATTTTTAGGGTTGACACTTAATAGTTAATCTTTCTGAGTCCAAATGATTCAATACGGGGGACCAGAAGGTCCCCCGTATTTCGGATCAGTTGAGTTTTTGCTGGCGGGCCAGGTTCTCAGCCACGATGCGCTCCATGGCGTTGAGGATATTCTCATAGCCGGTGCAGCGGCACAGGTGGCCGGAGATGAGCTTGCGCAGCTCATCCCGGTTGTACTGTTTGTTGGTGCCCACGATCTCCACGGCGGTCATGATGAGGCCGGGAGTGCAGAAGCCGCACTGGACGGCGGCCTCCTCGATAAAGGCGGTCTGGATGGGGGAGAGCTCCCCATTGGGGCCCTTGATGCCCTCCACGGTGAGGACGCTGTGGCCGTCGGCCCACACGCTGAGATAGCAGCAGGAGTTGACGGCCTTCCCGTCGATGAGAACGGTACAGGCGCCGCACTCGCCCACCTCGCAGCCCTTCTTGACGCTGGTCAGGCCCAGGCGGTCCCGCAGGGTGTCGGTCAGACACTCCCGCACGTCCACGGCAAGCTCTTCCTCCTTGCCGTTCACTTTCACATGGATGATTTTAAGCATGGATTTCACCTCCGGCAAAAGCCACGGCCTGCCGGAAGGCCCGGCGGCAGATTTCCTTGGCGATCTGGAGCCGGAAGGACTTGGAGGCCCGCCAGCTGTCTCTGGGATTGATTTCAGTGAGGACGCTCTGGCCCAGCTCCCGGACCAGGGCCTCGTCCACGGTGCGGCCGAGCGCCATGGCCTCGGTCTTGGGGCAGCGCACGGGGGTGGGCGCGGCTACGCCAAAGGCGATGCGCAGGTCCTCTATGGCGCGCTTGTCGGCGGAGAGCTTGACCTGTACGGCGCAGCCCAGGGTGGAGATCTCCATGGCCTCGCGCTTGCCGTACTTGATATAGTGTCCGCCGAAGCCCTCGTAGTTTTCCCGGGCGATGCGCACCGCGGTGAGCACCTCGTCATGCTGCCGGACGGTCTTGCCGGGGCCGGCGTACCACTCCCCGATGGGGATGAGGCGCTTGCCGCTGGGACCCTGGACCTCCAGCACGGCGTTGAGGGCCATGAGGGAGGGGGCGCTGTCGGCGCTGGTCACACCGTTGCAGACGTTGCCGCCGATGGTGCCCATGTTGCGGATCTGGGGGCTGCCCACCTGGTCCACGGCCTGGCAGAGCATATTGATGTGGGGGCGCAGCAGGGGAGCGTTGGTGATCTCGGAAAAGGTGCACCCGGAGCCGATGACCAGGGTGCCGTCCTCCTCTGCCCGAATGGCGCTCAGCTCACTCAGGCCATGGAGGTTGACCAGGTGGCAGCCGGCATGGCGGCCCTCCCGGGTCTGGATGAGCACGTCCGTGCCCCCGGCGATGGGCATGGCCGCCGGGTCCGCCCCAAGGGCGGCGATAGCGTCGGCCACACTGGTGGCCTGGTAATATTGTTCCATATCATACATGGCGCGAAACCCTCCTTAGTCGTCGATGAGTCCGGCCTCGGTAAAGGCGGTGATGAGCTTCTGGGGATCCAGAGGCAGGGAGTCGATGGCCACACCCGTGGCATGGAGCACCGCGTTGCGGATGGCGGGCGCGCCGGGGATGGCGGGAGGCTCGCCCAGGGCCTTGTTGCCATAGGGGCCGGTGGGATCGGGGACCTCCACAAAGGCGGCCTGAAGGTCGGGAGTATCCATGGCGGTGGGCAGCTTGTAATCCAGGAGGTTGCCGTTGAGGGGGCGGGCCTTGGCGTCGAAGAGGAGCTGCTCGCTCAGGGCGTAGCCCAGACCCATGCTCATGCCGCCGTGGACCTGCGCCGCGGCCAGCTGGGGGTTGATGAGGGTGCCCGAGTCATGGACATTGACGATGTTGAGGACCTTCACCTTGCCCAGGGGAATGTCCACCTCCACCTCGGCAAAGCAGCAGCCGCTGGCAAAGGTGTTGATCTTGCAGTGGGAGGTGGCCTCCGCCGTGATGTGCTGGGAGCGGTCCAGGCTGTAAAAGGCCTCCAGCGCAATGCCGCCCACGGAGCGCAGGGGCTCGCCGGTGACGGTATCCACGATCTGGTCGTCCCGGATGTCCAGATTTTCCACCGGATAGCGCAGGGCATACCCGGCGTATTCCAGGATCTTCTGCTTGAAGAGGGCGCCGGTCTTTTTCACGGCCATGCCGCTGACATAAGTCTGGCGGGAGGCATAGGCGCCGGTGTCGAAGGGGGTGGTATCGGTATCCTGGAAGGAGGAGATGTGGACCTTTTTCACCGAGATGCCGGTGACCTCCGAAGCCATCTGGGTAAAGACAGTGTCGGCGCCCTGGCCGATCTCGGTGGCGCCCAGCTGGACCTGGACCGAGCCGTCCTGGTGAAGCACCATGCGGCAGGAGGCGGTCTCCAGCGAGATGGGGTGTACGCCGGTCTTATAGCAGAAGATGGCCATGCCCACGCCGCGGCGGATGGGGCCGGTCTGATTCTGATATTTGGCGCGCAGCTCGTCCCAGTGGATCAGCTCCCGGCCCTTCTGGATGGCGTCCCGGAGGCCGTAGCTGCGGAATTGAATGTGGGTGTGGGGGTCCTCATAGCCGGCGTGCATGCAGTTTTTCAGGCGGAATTCCAGGGGGTCCATGCCGATGGCCCGGGCCAGATCCTCGGCCAGACACTCGGTGGCGAAGCAGGACTGGGGGATGCCGTAGCCGCGCATGGCGCCGCCCACGGCGATGTTGGTGTAGACCGTGTTAGCCTCGCATTCGAGAGCCTTCTCATCCCGGTAGAGCTGCTTGAAGCCGTTGATGGCGTTGGCGACAATGGAGTGCCCGTGGGATGCGTAGCCGCCTTGGTTGGAGTTGGCCAGACACTTGCGGGCCACGATGGTGCCGTCCCGCCGCACCGCGCCGGAGACATGGAAGTCGATGGCGTGGCGGACGCGGGTGGAGGCGAAGGTCTCCTCCCGGGTGACGTCCAGCTTGACGGCCCGGCCGCCGGCCTGTGTGCACAGCCAGGCGTTGAGGGGCTCATAGAGCACGTCCTGCTTGTTGCCGAAGCCGCCGCCGATGTAGGGTTTGATGACCCGGATGTTGCCCCAGGGAATGCCGGTGGCCTGGCCGATGACCCGCCGGACGATGTGGGGGATCTGAGTGGAGGAGATCACCGTGATCTTGTCTCCCTCCTGATAGGCAAAGGAGGTGGGAGGCTCGATATGACAGTGCTGGACGGTCTGGGTCCGGTAAGTACGCTGGACGGTGACCAGGTCTTCCTCTCCGGCAACGGCCTCGTCATAGCGCATCTCACCGACCTGGAAGCCGGAGTGGACCAGAATATTGTTGGGCTTTTCCTCGTGGACAGGGCGCGCGCCGGGGGCCATGGCCTGCTCCACGGTGACATAGGGCTGGAACTCCTCATACTCCACGCGGATGAGGCGGGCCGCCCGGTCGGCGGCTACATTGTCCTCGGCAAGGATGGCGGCGATGTCGTCGCCGTAGAACCGCACCCGGCGGTTGAGGAGCTTCCGGTCGGCCACATCCTGATGGGCCTTTTCCACCGACCAGGGATGGCCGGGGGTGGGGAAGGGGAGGTCGGGGACGTCGAAGCAGGTGAGGATCTTGACCACGCCGGGGACGGCAAGGGCCTCCTCCAGATGGAAGGCCTTGACCTCGCCGAAGGCGATGGTGCTGTGGACGACTTTCGCCACCAGATAATCGCGGGGCTCCAGGTCTGAGGTATACTTGGCGGTGCCGGTCACTTTGTCATGGGCATCCACACGAAGCATGGATTGACCAATTGCCATATCGTATCGCTCCTTTCAGGCTCGTTGGGGGCTTGGAGTGGGGGCTTGCGCTTTCTCCGGCGGCCGGTGCTCCGGCCGCCGGAGAAAGCGGGCCGGAAGGGGAAGGCCGGCCCGCCCGAGGGGGAAAACAGGAAAACTCAGATGATGAAGTATTTTACCGCGAAGAGAATGGCCAGAATATACATCAGGGGGCTGATGGTCTTGCGCTTCTCGCCGCCGGCAATGAGGTTGATGACCACGTAGGTGATGACGCCCATGGAGATGCCCTCGGAGATGGAGTACATGAAGGGCATGGAGATCATGCAGATAAAGGCTGGGATGGCCTGGGTGGGATCATCGAAGTCCACCTTCAGAATGGAGCTGACCATCAGGAAGCCCACCACGATCAGGGCGGGGGCCGTGGCAAAGGAGGGGATGGCCAGGAAGATGGGCGAGAGGAAGAGGGCAATGCCAAAGAGGGCCGCGGAGACCAGACCGGTCAGACCGGTGTGGCCGCCCTCCGCCACGCCGGAGGCGCTCTCCACGAAGGTGGTGATGGTGGAGGTGCCCAGAAGAGCGCCGGCCGTGGTGCCCACAGCATCCGCCATCAGAGCGCCGCGGATGCGGGGAAGCTTGCCGTCCCGATCCAGCATATTGGCCTTGGAGGCCACGCCGATGAGGGTGCCTAGGGTGTCGAACACGTCCACGAAGAGGAACGCGAAGATGACCACCAAGAAGTCCAGTGAAAAGACGTTGGAGAAGTCGAGCTGGAACAGGGTGGGCGCCACACTGGGAATGGCGATGCCGTTGGAGAAGTCGGGCAGAAGGCTGAAGAAGGCGGCGTTGTCCGGCACATAGAGACCCACCAGCTGGCAGAGGATGCCGAGGATCCAGGTGGCCAGGATGCCGATGAGGATGTTGCCCTTGACCTTCTTGACGATGAGCGGGGCGGTGATCAGAACGCCGGCGATGGCGAGCAGGACCGTGATGCCCTGGGTGTGGAAGGTATTCTGCGACAGCGCGTCCTTCATGGAAAAGACTGAGAGCAGCGTGGTCGGATCGTCCACCACCAGCTTGGCGTTCTGCATCCCGATAAACGCGATGAACAGGCCGATGCCGGCGGACACCGCGTGCTTAAGGGGCGTTGGGATGGCGTTGAAAATGGCCTCGCGCACGTTGGTCAGGGAGAGCAGAATGAAAATGATGCCCTCCAGAAAGACGGCGGTCAGGGCCGTCTGCCAGGAATACCCCATCTGTCCTACAACGGTATAGGCGAAATAGGCGTTGAGCCCCATGCCGGCCGAGAGCACAAAGGGGTAGTTGGACATGGTGGCCATGAGCACCGTGGCCACCAGAGAAGCCAGGCAGGTGGCGGTAAAGACCGCGCCCGAGTCCATACCTGCGGCGGAGAGGATGCTGGGGTTGACCGCCAGGATGTAAGCCATGGTCATGAAGGTGGTGATACCGGCCATGACCTCGGTCTTGACGTCGGTGCCGTGCTCTTTCAGGTGAAACCACCGATCCAGTGTTTGGTTCATGAAGATCCCTCTCTTTCCATTCAACATAGGCGGAAGGAACAAACCGGGAACCCTTCCCGGAAGGGCACAAAATGAAACAAAACAAGATATCCGGATGGAATCAGAAGAGCTGGCTGCCCCGGACAAATTTGTGGACGATGTCCCGGTCCTCAGAGAGATAGATGGTGCGCTCCAGGCGCTGCTGCACGGTATGGGCTCCCGGCGGATCGTACCGGCGGTCATCCAGAACCAGAAGGTCGCACTCATAGCCGGGGAGGAAGGACCCCACCTGACCGAAGAAGGAGCCGCCGCCCACGGTGCCCAGCCAGAAGGCCTCGGCCGCGGAGAGCGGGGCGAGGGCGTGATCCACCAGCCGCCAGCGGAGCTTGGAGACCTGGACGGCGTCGGCCATGGCGCGGAAAATGGAGCAGTGGGTGCCGCCCGCCACATCGCTGCCCAGGCCTATGGGGATGCCCTCCTCCAGATAGCGGCGGGCGGGGGCGATGCCGGAGGCCAGGTTGGTATTGGAGGCGGGGCAGTGGGCCACGTAGACCTGCCGCTCCCGTATCCGGGCGATCTCATCGTCATCGGAGAGGACGCAGTGGGCCATGATGGTGGGACAGTTCTCCCCGCCGAACAGGCCGAAGGAGTCATAGGCGTCGCCATATCCGTGGGAGGAGGGGCACAGCTCCTTCACCCACTCCACCTCGCTGCGGTTCTCCGAGAGGTGGGACTGCACTGGGAGACGGCGCTCCCGCTGGAGTCTGCCAAGGGCCTCCATCAGAGCATCGGAGCAGGAGGGGATGAACCGGGGGGTGAGGATGGGGGAGACCCGCTGATACCGGCCGGCGCTCTCCTCCAGCCAGGACACCGTGGCCGCCAGGGAGGCCGCGGCGCTCTCCTCCAGCAGGTCGGGAGAGGCGTTGCGGTCCATATTGACCTTGCCCACCATGGCGACCAGGCCGGATTCCTCCAGCAGGTCCATCAGCAGCCGGGTCGCGGCCGGATGCACGGTGGCAAACGCGCACAGGCGGGTGTTGGGGCCCCGGCGGACGTCCTCCACAAAGCGGGAATAGGCCTGTCTTGCATAGGAGAGGTCCCGGAACCGGGCCTCCTCAGGGAAGGTGTAGGTGTTCAGCCAGTCCAGCAGTTCCAGATCCATGCCGAGGCCCCGGTAGGTGTACTGGGGCGCGTGGACGTGGAGATCGGTGAGACCAGGCAGGATCAGATGTCCGGTATAATCCAAGAGGGGAAGGGATGCATAGGACTCTGGTATGGCGTCAAAGACACCGGCGCAGCGTCCGTCCAAACAGAGCAGATAGCCGCCCGGCACGGAACGCAGGGTGTTGGGGTCGACACTATAACAGAGATCGCCCTTCAAGAGAAAAGAGGTAGCGTTCATGATGGTGCTCCTTTGTCGTTGAAGTGTGATTTCCACCTCTTCACAGAAGTGCGGAGAGGTCCCGGATCAGGGAAACTGATAGCGCGGCTGTTTGCGGCAGCCGGTAGAGACACCCAACCGATTTTGGGCCTATATAAGTTTCCGGAAATGAAATGGATTGGAAGCGGGCCGGATACAAAAAAACCACCGTTCCTGCCGCGCAATTCATTCCCGACATCTCCTTTCGGGAACTTATAGCGCGGCTATTTACGGCAGCCAGTAGAGACGCCCAACCATATTATGGGCTTATATAAGTTCATTCACTTGATAGAAAACCTTATGGGTTTCCCGGTGCTTTTAGTATACTGCCTGAAAAATTTTTTGTCAACCTATCAACCTATTATGGAACTGTACAAAAAGATGGGAAAGTCTCTGTGAAAGAGGGAGAAAATATGGCATAACGTCAATGAAAACAGGAAAAACGGGGGAGAAAAAAGCCTGGATGGGAGAAAATGGGGATGCAAAGGGAAAGCGCTGCGGGAACGCCGGAAAAAAAGAAAAAAATTACTTGACAAACAAAAGATAGATCAGTATAATATAACCTGCACTTGTGAGAAAGATAGCGGGTTTGTGTAAGGGTAGCACAGCAGACTCTGACTCTGTATGTGAGGGTTCGAATCCTTCACCCGCTGCCAAAAAAGAGAGATGTAACAGGAAAGTTACATCTCTCTTTTTTTGTTCGACAGGCGGGAGCTCCGCCCGGCCGAGAAGGGCATCAAATGGATACGGCACAGTTGGGCGGAGACGATCCTGCGTCTCCGCCCAACTGCTGTGCTTAGGAAAAAGTCTGCCTTTCCGGCGGTCAATTTCCGGGATAGAGGGGATACTTCTCGGTGATGGAAGCCACGGCATCCCGGATGGACTGGGCCTTGGCCTCGAAGTCGGTGGCCGCCTGCCAGATCAGCTGGCCGATGAGGGTCATATCCTCTTCCTTCAGGCCGCGGGTGGTAGCGGCGGGAGTGCCGATGCGCACGCCGCTGGTAACGAAGGGCTTCTCGGGGTCGTTGGGGATGGCATTCTTGTTGACGGTGATATGTACCTCGTCCAAGCGGTGCTCCATCTCCTTACCGGTGACGCCGGCCTTGCGCAGGTCGACCAGCATCATGTGGTTGTCCGTGCCGCCGGAGACCAGATCAAAGCCCTCCTTGATCAGAGAGGCCGCCAGCGCCTTGGCGTTTTGGATCACCTGCTCCTGATAGGCCTTGAATTCGGGCTTAAGGGCCTCGCCCAGCGCCACAGCCTTGGCCGCGATGATGTGCTCCAGCGGGCCGCCCTGGCTGCCCGGGAAAATGCCGGAGTCGATCTTCTTGGCCAGCGCTTCCTTGCAAAGGATCATGCCGCCGCGGGGACCGCGCAGGGTCTTATGGGTCGTGGTGGTGACCACGTCCGCATAGGGCACGGGGTTGGGATGCAGGCCGGTGGCCACCAGGCCGGCCACGTGAGCCATGTCCACAAAGAGGTAGGCGCCCACCTCGTGGGCGATGTCGGCAAAGGCCGCATAGTCGATGAAGCGGGGATAGGCGGAGGCGCCGGCAATGATCATCTTGGGCCGATGCTTGCGGGCCATATCCCGGACGTTGTCATAGTCGATGTACCCTTTTTCATTGAGGCCGTAAGAGACCATGTTATAGTTCTTGCCGGAGAAGTTGACCGGACTGCCATGGGTCAGGTGTCCGCCGTTGGCCAGATCCATGCCCAGCACGGTATCGCCCACATTGCACAGCGCCTGATACACGGCGTAGTTGGCGTTTGCGCCGCTGTGGGGCTGGACATTGGCATGGTCCGCGCCAAAGAGCTTACAGGCGCGTTCCCGGGCCAGGTTCTCTACCACGTCCACGCACTGGCACCCGCCATAGTAGCGCTTGCTGGGATAGCCTTCCGCATACTTGTTGGTCAGCACGGACCCGGCCGCGGCGAGCACCGCCTCGCTGACAAAGTTTTCCGATGCGATCAGCTCGATGTTCCGGCGCTGACGGTCAAACTCGTGTTTGATCGCCTCGCCCACTTCGGGATCCTGTGTGAGGATAAAGTCCATCATGTCCTTGACCATTTTGATTCCTCCCATGGCATTATACTAAACAGTATAGTTTTGGGTACTCTATTTTGATTATAGCTGAGCTTGTCTCAAATTACAACCACGATTTCAAGAAAATAGGAAAAGAGGGCGGCAGCGCCTTGGGGGATCATCCTCTTGGCGGCATATCTGTAAGCTGGATCGACGGGGGCGCTGTGTCTTAAATATAGACAAGTGGCGTCCATTTGCTTAACGCCAGGGAAAGGATAAGAGTGAAGGTTTCTGCAATGAATGGCGCAATCCAAATAGCATTGCTTCCAAATAGCAGGGGAATACAGAAAATAGCAACTGCCTTTATTATAATTCCCCGGCATATCGCGATTGCATTGGCTTGTATTGTTCTCTTTGTAGAGAACATAAACGCGGTGTAAACAAGATTCACTGCCATGGGTATAAATGCTAAACTAAACAATGGCAATGCCGCTGCCGCTGTCTGTACGAGAGAGGCGTCCTGGTTAAAAATATGAATGATCGGTTTATCAAAGGTAAACAATATACCATAGATCCATATAGACAAAATAATATTGATTGCTACACCGCACCGCAAAAACCAGTTTATTTCGTTTGTACTGCGCCTTCCATAACAGTTTCCCCAAAGTGGCTGTAATCCTTGTGCTACGCCGGAAAGAATGGCGTTTGCAAGCGAATAGATAAAACTCAAAACACTGAACGTAGACACTCCAATATCTCCGATCAAACTTGCCAACATAAGATTATAGCAAAGCGCTGTAACTGGTGTGGTCAGTTGTGAGATGGCCTCCGGCATGCCGCGTTTACATATTTTTTTAATGAGAGTAACATCAAATTTGATTGCTTCGATGCGCAGGTTTCCTTTTTTCTTTCTGAAGTGAGTGAGCAGGACGAGTACAGAAAATACCTGCCCCAAACCGGAAGCGACTGCGGCGCCAGTTACCCCCATGCCTAACGGAAAAATAAACAGCCAGTCTAAAAAAATATTTGCCACTGCTCCTGCACACATCCCTACAAAAGATAATGTAGGTGAGCCGTCATTTCGAACGAAAACAGATAAGCAGGTGCTCATCAGCATGGGAATTGAAAAGGCAGAGTAATAAAACAGGTAGTCTGCCGCCATTTTCCGCATGGCATTGCTTAACTTGTATGCTCCGCTCATATCCACGATTTGCTGTGAAAATAGCATTCCGACAACCATCAAAATAGCGGACAGGAAAGCGGTTAATGCAAAGGCTGTCATAAAGGCGTGATTCGCACCGTCTTTATCTCCGCGTCCCATTCGTATCGCGGCAACAGTGGCTCCGCCCATGGGAAACATTGCGGCCATTGCCACAACAAAAGTGATGAACGGAACGCCGATATTGACCGCTCCTAATGCGGCTGCCCCGACGCCCTGTCCAACAAAAATACCGTCTACCACATTATACAAATAGGTAACAAATAGACCTCCCATTGCAGGAAAAATGTATCTGCACAATGACTTCGTTCTTTCGCTCATAACAATGCCTCCATACAAAATAAAAGAAGTGGGATAAGAACCTTTATGGTCTTATCCCACTTCAACAATCTTTTGATTGCAAGTCCTCTGACAAGCAGACCCATTGTAGCATAGGCATTTTTCAAAGTCAACAAAAGCAAGAGCGGCAGTTTTCTCAAAGATACTTACCGTATAGGATGAAAATAAAGCAACTTGCTTATTTGCCTATCGGAATAGTGAGCCGTCAACGGTGGGCGCTGCCCGTTTGCCTGCCGTTGACTGGCATGGCTGGTTCTGCTATTTCGCGTACATCTGTCCCGCTCCGCCCATGAGTGCTGTCATTTCTTCCAGTTTCTCCAATGGAAAGGGCGGTTGGGAGAGTGGTTTCATTGCGATCGACATCAATTTCATCGGGTTGTCGTCTGCTGCCACACGGTTGGAGCTTAAATGCCCACATATCCGGCAGCGATGGATAATCGCCCACTCGCCATTTTTCCTGACCCACACACCGACTGGCTCCATAATGCCGCCGCAATCAGCTTCGCTGTCTCCTGGCTCAATGTCTAAATGCAAGCTGGAAAGACAATTTGGACAATGATTTCGGTGGCCGCTACAACCAATCTGCCGCAGACTTTGCAGGTAAAACTGTCTTTGCAGTTATGTGTCTTATAATAGCCTTTTTCATACATTTTCCGTTTGTTTTCTCTATTCATGGTTACTCCTTGATCGAAACACGGTCCTTACTTTTGATGGAGGATTTCTTCTGCATATTTTTTCAAACTATCGCAGTATTTTTGCTCAAATGCCAAATACTGCTTTTTTTCCTCGTCTGTCCATTCATTCCAAATCTTATCCTCGATTTGAAAAAGCGGAATAATATTCTTGCGGCAAAAGGCGTTTCCTTTTTCCGTTAAGCACACAATCGTATTTCGCCCTGGTCCCTGTTTCAGAAACAAAATTTCGTCTTTTTCAAGTTTGCGAATGGCTGTATTTATTGTCTGCCTGCTCATACCTGTCAATCGAAAGATATCGCTTTGCAAGCATTGATTTCCTTTTTCACAAACTACATATAAAATATTTAAAACGCTGTCTGAAATACCAAACTTTAATGCGAGTTCATGGTATATGGAATCAATCTCGCCAGATATATGTAAATATTCCCTTGCGTGTGAACTGTGCATAGCGCCCTCCTTGATATCCGATTCCGTATATATATCCATTATATCCGATTACGGATATATGTCAAGCGTGATCTTATCGCTTGTCCTTAGAAATAATGGGCGGCGGTCGTTCAAATCGGAAAATATCAAACAAAAACCGTAACCCATTTGTCCGATAGGTTGACCGCACATACCAACTGTCGCAAGCGCAGCCATGTAGTTTGCAAATAACATCTCGTTTTTTTTCGCGCCCCATGTTATAATAACAAAATCAAAGAACCGGTGCTCCATCTGCTGCAAGCACCCTCACAGGTATGAGGTGATTCCCCATGAAATCCAAAGACGATATTCTGGCCATTGTGGCCGCGCTCAAAAACGCCTATCCCGAGGCCATCTGCTCTCTGGATTATCGGAAAGATTATGAGCTGCTCTTCTCCACCCGCCTGGCCGCACAGTGTACGGACGAGCGGGTCAATCAGGTCACGCCCACGCTGTTTTCCCGCTTTCCCACGCTGGAGGCCCTGGCCCAGGCCGATGTGAGCGAGGTGGAGGAGATCATCCACTCCACAGGCTTTTTCCGGGCAAAAGCCCGGGACATCGTGGCGGCCTCCCAGATGCTGCTGGAGGTCTATGGCGGAACCGTGCCCTCCACCATGGAGGAGCTGCTCATGCTCCCCGGGGTGGGGCGGAAAACCGCCAATCTGATCCTGGGCGACATCTTCCATGCCCCGGGCGCCGTGGTGGCCGACACACACTGTATCCGCATTTCCGGCCGTCTGGGGCTGACCGACGGCACAAAGGAACCCCCCAAGGTGGAGCAGCAGCTGCGCGCGCAGCTCCCGCCGGAGGAATCCAACGACTTCTGCCACCGTCTGGTGCTTCACGGGCGGGCCGTGTGCATGGCCCGCAAGCCGGACTGCGCCAACTGCACCCTGCGGCCCTGGTGTGATTTTTACCAGCCGCAGGACTGAACCATCCAGGAAAGGAGGAGCACGCCATGCTCCAGATTGGTGCCGCAGCCCCTGATTTCACCCTTCCGGACCAGGACGGGAACCTTGTGACGCTCTCCCGGTTTCGGGGAAAGAAAGTGGCCCTCTACTTCTATCCGCGGGACAATACCCCTGGCTGCACCCGGCAGGCCTGTGCCTTCGGCGAGGCATGGAGCGCCTTCCAGGACCACAATACCGTGGTCCTGGGGATCAGCAGGGACAGCACGGCCTCCCATGCGAAATTTGCTCAAAAATATGCCCTGCCGTTTCCGCTGCTCTCCGACCCGGACCTGACGGCTATCCGGGCCTATGACGTCTGGAAGGAGAAAAAGCTCTATGGAAAAGTCAGCATGGGCGTGGTGCGCTCCAGCTATCTCATCGACGAAAACGGAGTGATTCTGGACGCCCGGGAAAAAGTAAAGCCCGACGCCAATGCCGCCGATCTGCTGGCCCGGCTGGAGGAAGGTTAAGAGTACATTCGCGCTCTCTTTTTTTGAAATTCCAAAGCAGGTCCGGTCCGGAGAAGGGGACGGGACCTGCTTTTTGTTTCTCCGGTGTGACACAAGCGCACGCACCTACATAGGATGTCAGGGGGAATTCCCCAGAAGGAGGCCGCAACCTATGGGTGTTACCAATTCCAACAAAGTCATCAATCAGGACCGGATCGACTGCGACGGTTCTCTCCGCGTCACGCTGGCCGTGACCGCCGCACCGGATATCATCTCAAATCCAACCGACATCGTCCTGGTCCTGGACCGCTCCGGCAGCATGGCCGGAGAGCCTCTCTCCGCCATGAAAGTGGGCGCGAAAGCGTTTATTGATATTATTGACGAGGCCACTGACAGCAGCAAAGACGGACAGATCGGCTCCGGCAGCCGGATGGGCGTGGTGAGCTTTTCCAGCACGGCAGCTGCCGACACACAGCTGATCACCTCGGTGGCCACGCTTAAAAATGCCGTAGACGGACTAACCGCCGGCGGAAGCACCAACCATGCAGACGCCTTTACCAAGGCCATAGAGCTCTTTGACCCATCCTCCAGCAATGCCAAGGTAATCGTCCTCTTCACCGACGGCAACACCACCGCCGGCGCACCGCCCGCCCCGGTGGCCGCGGCCGCCCGCGCACAGGGGATTACCATTTACTGCATCGGTCTCATTGGGTCGGACGGACTGGATATCGATGCTCTGAACAACTGGGCCACGGATCCGGACGCCTCCCACGTGGTGGTGACCCCGGATCTGTCCGAACTGGAGGATCTTTTTGAAGATCTGGCAGCCAACATCACTAAGCCGGGGGCGACCAATATTCAGATCAGGGAGATGGTCACTCCGGATTTTGTCATCACCAGCATTTTGCCGCCCGCCAAAGGCACCGCTGTGCAGCTGGATGACCATTCCCTGCGCTGGAATATTCCAGAGCTGGGCGTGACGCTCAGCGAGAGCGCTGTGCTGGAATTTTTCATCCGCCATGTGGGGCAGGACCCCGGGATCAAGCTGGTCAACGAGTCCATCACCTATTCCGACAACGAGGGCAACGTGGTCACGTTCCCCGAGCCCACGGTGGAGGTGGAATGTGATGTGGTGGTCCATCCGGAGGAATGCCCCGTGCCCATCTGCTTTGTGGTGGATGGCTGTGAGGATTCCCTGCTGGTGGATCTGGACGACACGTATCTGGAATCTCAGGGCCGGATCATTCAAGTAAACGCAACGGTCAAACAGGTCTGTCCCCATACCCGGGTGGCCCTGGCTGTGATCCTAACGGAGGTAAACCCGGATGGCATGGAATACCAGCGCGGCATGAAGGCCATGACCCTCCCAGCACACGATTTCCCGGGATGCCGGGACATTCAGGTCAAGTGCATCAAATTTGTGGTGCCGGAAGATCTGAGCGTATCGGGCGGCGCCATGTGCAGCTCCCGCAGCTTCAGAGCACGCCTGATCGCCCACAGCATTGATACCGATTATCGCTGCTGTGAGGCGGTGGTTTCCCCCTGAGCCATCCGCGCTCTGGCCTGCGGAGGGGAAATCAAAAACGGGAGGCCGGGACATTATGTCCCGGCCTCCCGCCAGCCTGTCGAAAAAGTCCAGCAAAAGCTGGGGTTTTACGTTTGTAAGAGGTAAAATAGAAGCAGGTGGTGAGAAAGATGCTGGAACGCGGGAAGATGG
>JAHAEW010000080.1 GCA_018374635.1 Clostridiales bacterium | reverse complement strand
TGAGCTCATCAAGAGCACGGTTCTCAAGGACTTTGATACCTATACCTCCATCATCAATAACAATATCAACCGGAATGCCCGGCTGCTGAGCATCATCTCGCTGGTGGGGGTGGTTCTCAACTTCATGTTCGGAAGTCTGCTGGCCGCCAATCCACTTCTGGGAATCATCGGCGGCCTGTCGGTTGCGGGCCTGTCTGTGGGGGCCACGGCGGTCTACCATGTCAGCCGCCGCGGCAATGCGCCGCTTCCCTCCGGGCGAGGTCCGATTCAGACGCCCTCCCTGCCGAAATTCCACAGGAAAGAGAAGCGGGAGCGGGATCAGTGGGAAAAATGAATATGGAGCGGTGACAGAGAGGGTGTGCCGAACCCGTGCCGCCAAAGACCGGAATGGGCCGGAGAGGACGAATGTCCTCTCCGGCCCATTTTGGTTTCACTAGGAAGCAGATGTTCCGGATTGCCGCCGTTTTTCCGGCGGCCTCAGTCCATCACCTCGCCGCCGGGCGCATCATGGGCGTCGGACCAGACTCGCTCAAGAGCGGCCCAATCGCGCTCCGTCAGCCTGCCGGTCCACTCCTCCGTGTCTTCCCCTTCTGTCCAGATATAGTCATGGGAGTTGGTGGCCTCCTGCATGGCTGCGTAGTACCAGGCGGAGGTATTGTTGTCCGGCCAGGTGAGCATCTCTCCGCGGGGCAGCAGGTGTGCTTCATGAGGGGCCCGGCCCAGGGTGCGGTTGACGATGGTGCACGCCTCGGCCCGGGTGATATTGTCCAGCGGGTGGAAGGTGCCGTCGGGCATGCCCTCAATTAGTCCGTACTCCACCGCTGCGGCCAGGAAGGTCACATACCACTCGGTTCCCTCCACATCGGAGAATCGGCCGTCGTATGTCAAGTCCCCTTCGGTAAACTCGAAAAAGCTCACTACAATTTTGGTAAACTCAGACCGTGTGATGGGTTCGGTAGGGCGGAAGGTGCCGTCCGGATAGCCGTCCAGAATACCCATGCTGGTCAAGGTGGATATGGCGTTGTTGTACCAGTCGCCGGAAGCCACGTCGGAGTATGGATTGCTCTGACTCCAATAGGCCTCCCTGGCCTCGTCGGTGAGCAGACGGAAAAAGATAGTGGCCACCTCGCTGCGGGCGATATCGCCCTCCGGCCGCACAGTGCCGTCCGTATAGCCGATGATATAGGCCACGTGGTCCTCGGTATTCAGAGACTCAGGCTCGTCGTCGCGGTCCGGGCGGTGAGAGGGGCGGCCGGGGTCGGGGCGGCTGGTCTGAATGGTGTAGGACACGGTTGGCCTGCGGAAGTTCTCCGGCTGGCCGGGCCGGCTGTTGCTGTCCACCGGGTACAGGGTCGCGCTGTTGTTGGTGTAAAGGCCGTCGTAGTTCTTGCTGCCGTCCGCATCGTACTGGCCGTAAGTCCCCTCGGCAGTCTGGGGATTCGTCAGCTTCACGGTGTAGGTCAACTGAACAGGGGCAAAGTTGGAGACGGGGACGTTGATCTCCCACACAAAGCACTCGTCGGACGCACCGTCCTGGCCTTTGGCGTAGTATTTGAGCACAAAGTAATAGGCTGATTCGTCCGCGTTTGCCGCGTCGTTGAAGCCGAAGCCATAGGCGCTGGTGATATAGGGATCATTAAACGAAGGGTCAATCAATTCGGTCTTGTCGAGAACTTCTCCGCCCACGGTCAGGGCCAGACGGTCTATGTCGTTGACAAAATCAAAGTCGTACCCGTTGCTTTTGTTGTCGGTGCCGGAGCCAATTTCATCCACCACATAGCTGCCTTTATCAAGCAGGTAGTAGATGTCGTTCTGGATGTCGGCAAAATCAACGGTTTCGCCGCCGGCCAGGTAGTCCATGAAACTGATGCCAAAGCCATAACCGTCGACACCGCTCTCAGCTTTCAGCGCATAACAATGGTACTCTTTGCTCATTTCCTGATAGAGCGCATTACTATTGTAGAGAGACAGATCAACGTTGATTGGATAGCCGTTCCTATTTACATAAGGGATGGAGCCTTCAGAATCCAAATCACTTGTTTTTGGACGATTCGGATCGTTCAAAGAATATTCATATTTGGTGTATTCACTATCCAATACGCCTTTTACTGCATCAAAGTAGCTGGCCCAATTTTCCGGGACATAATCAGAGGAATACTTACATTCCCACGCGGACAATCCGTCATTTGGCTGTTCGTTCCTTCCGCCCGTTCCGGTATCACCGCCGTTTCTGGAAGAAATTGTGTATGCCTGATCGTAGTTTCCGCCTTTGCAATAATAATACGTTAAACCATCACTGACAAGGATTAAATATTTCCGAGAGCTATCAACACTTGTATCTGCATCCAGCATTGCCTTGCCAGCCAGCAGTCCGGCGTGCATATTGGTTCCACTCTTTAGTGTCTGCTGGATCGCGGCTTCAATGTCCGCATATTCGGTAGCCAGATCAAAGAATTCACCATTATTGGCGACATTGGCAACCGCATTAAAAATAACTACACCGACATTGATCTTCGCGCCAGTGTTCTCAAGCTGATCCTTTAGGGAACGAAGCATCTCCAGAGACTTGGCCTCAACCGTTGCACTCGTAGATTTGTCCAATACAAAGACCACATCTGTAACGAGCTGTTCCTCGGCCGCGGGCAGGGACAGGGTCACGTCGGACTCAAAATTGCTGTCCAGATTGGTTGCGGTCTTGGATTTGGAGGTGTCCCATCCGGTTTCTTCGCCGGGCTCCAGAGGGCTCAGGCCATGGGCTGCTTTCAGCGCCGTAAGTCCGGTTGCAGAGGCAAACCCGGTCAGCGGCTCAAAATCCGTGAACTCCACCGCGTGATAGGGCTCCTCATGCGCCTCCCAGCGGGCGCCCTCGCTGTCATCGTACCAGCCGTCTATGGCGTCGATGCAGTCTCCCTCCCCTCCGTCAAGGGTCCAGCCGGAGCCCACTTTTCCGAAGGTGAGAGAGGGCCCGCTGACACCTTCGGAAACATAGATATCATCGCCTGCAACAAGTGCATGATTGTTGCAGATTATGGCATCGGCGGGCAGAATTACAGTCGGGTCATAGTTATTGCCATAGCCGACATAAATTCCGCCGCCGTAGCCATCCAGCAGGCTGTGCGAAACCTTGTTGCCGGTGATCTTGAGGACAGCCCCGTCCTCTACCGTCAGATTGCCTTGCCGCACATACAGTCCGGTGTTGTTGTTATCCTCAATATAAAGCTCGCTGGTACTGTCCACTGTGAATGGATAGTCGTTGTAGAGCCGTACAGCGGCATAACCATAGCTGGAATTCCCGGCGTTTCCGGTCACAGTAACAATGGAACCGTTCTCGACGGTAAAGGCGTTGTTTACGGTAATCCCCATACCGTTGTTATTTTTTGTGTTGACGGTGGAGTTATCGATACTCAGTTCACCGGCAGAAAGGCCATGGGAACCGTTGTTGTTGAAATTGACTTCGGAATCCTCGATAATAAAGTGAGAGCCATTGGAGCCATTTCCAAGGCTGTTGACAACATCCACCTTAGAATTGGTAATCGTGGCATAGAATGTACCCGTGAAGCCGGAGCGGTTGTGGTCGGAGATGAAGGTAGAATTAGTGATATTGACGTTATACCCGCCATCACCGCCGTCCCACTCCAGAGCATCGTTCGGGTAGTTTTTAATCGTCAGGACAGAGCCGTTTGTCAGATTCAGCTTATTGTTGCTACAGAAGTAAATCGCATGGGGGGAACCGGTGCTACCGGTTGCATCCATGGTCATATTGACGTTGTCCAGCGCGAGAACGGCATCTTTGCTGGCGCAGATCGTCATCCAGGTCCATTCTCCATACGGTGTGGAACCAACCCCGTTCATGACAACGTCGATGCCCTTAAAGGTCAGTGTCTTGCCCCACAGGGCAATGCCGTCCTTTTCAAAGGTTACGGTCGGCTTTTCCGCCAGATCCGGGGCCGACGTAATGGTAAGACTCTTGGTTAAATTCCATCCCTTGGTCGTGGCATCGGCCAGAAGTTCGATGGTTGCACCGTCCTCCGCTGCTTCCACCGCTTCGTCCAGCGTGGGGTACTCGTTTTCCTCAATTTTCGCCACATTGTCATCCGAGAGGAGAGTGGTTGATTGATTCGAGGGCGCGTCCTCGGCCGCCAGGGCACTCACGGGTAGCATGCTGAGGCACAGGGCCAGCACACAGAACAAACCCGTGAATCGCTTCAAGATTCTTCGCATACTTATCCTCCTTTTTTCAAATATGCTGGGACTCTATTGTTCAAAAAGACCTGCTGCAATCACCTCGCTTTGTATGGCAAAATAAATCTTTTGTCCTAGGTTCACCTGTGTATTCCGGCAGGATGCGGCATAAAGGGCGATAAAAAAGCCCCGTGCCGAGGCACGGGGCTAAAAATGGGCGCAGAAGATGGGCCGGTGAAGCATAATTGCTTGCCCCGGTCTGCTTTTCCATGTCCAAAACAGGCTGCACTTCTTGAAAGAGAGCAAAAGATGTGGTAAAATGAATACCGTTCTATGTACTGAACATTTGCTTTTCAAGCCGTATATAGGACAAAAGATTTATTTTGCCGCTATGATATCAGCCCCAGACGGGCAAGCTGGCGGGCGTGCTCCGCGCCGGTGGAGAGCAGGTAGATCCGGGTGGTCTCGATGGAGGAGTGGCCCAGTACATCGGCCAGCTTGACCACATCCCGGCTGGCCTGGTAGAAGGCTCTGGCAAACAGGTGGCGCAGGTTATGGGGAAACACCTTGCTGTCTGCCACTCCGGCCTTCCGGCACACCGCTTTCATCTCCGCCCACACCTGCTTTCTGGATATGCCTCTGCCGCTTCTGGTGAGAAAGATCTCGCCGGAGGCGATTTTTTGTGCCCGCCCGTATTGCAGCAGCTTGCGGCACAGCTTACCGGGGATCAGGATCGTGCGGATTTTCCCCTTCAGCGACACCTCCGCCCGGCCGCGGCGGGCGGCCTCCATGGTCAGGTATTTCACCTCACTCACCCGGATTCCGGTGGCGCAGATGGCCTCCATGAGCAGGCCCAGACGCTCACGGCCCAGTCCCCGGGCGGCGGAGAGCAGGCGGCCGTACTCGGCCCGGCTCAGTTCCCGGTCGGGGGAGCGGAAAAGCCGCCGCTGGAGCCGCAGTGGTTTGACCGTGCAGTCCATCCAGCCCAGGAAACGAAAAAAACGGTTCAGCCCGGCCAGCTTGCTGTTAACTGTGGCAGGGGAGAGGCCCCGGCGCAGCAGCTCGGCCTTCCAGCCGCCCGCCGAACCGGCGGCCACGGTCTCCGGCGCCAGCCAGGCGGCAAACTGACGCACCGACCGCGTGTACTGTTTGATGGTCTCTGTGCAGCGCTCCTCTGCCCGGAGCGCCTGGGCGAATGCAGCCAGCGTTTCCACGGTAATGCTTCGCAGTTCCATATGGTTCTGCCCCCCATTGAATCAAATATTTTTTATTTTACCCAACTACGCGGGACGATATGAAGTAGCGGAGGCGGGTTCGGGAGAAGGGGGGGGGCCGCTGCCGCGGGAATTGTGTGCCGGAACATTTTATGGTATAGTTGTAAAATAGAAAAAACAGGTGTGCCGGCGGAGCGCTCCGGAGGAGAGCAGGCTGGCGCGTGATTTCCGGCGAGGTGATGCCTGTGATAGGGAAATGGCTTAACTACATGTCCAGACTGCACGATGGTGTGGATGCGATTCTGATCGCAGACCGGCATGGGACCATCGAATACTCCGCCATGTTCTCCGAGCAGGAAAACGGGCTGGCCGACGAGGGCTTTATCGGGAAGAACATCCTCGAAGCCTATCCGCAACTGACCGAGGAGACCTCCAGCCACTTCCGGGTCATGCGGACGGGGGCGCCGGTACTCAATGAAAAGCAGGAATTGACGGACTTTTATGGCCGGCGGACCATTTTGGTCAGCTCCACCTTTCCGCTGGAGTACAGCGGCGAGCTGATTGGGACGATGGAGACCTCGGTTTTCTACCACAAGGACGCTCAGTTGGATGGGAAAAACCACTGGCTGGCCAATCCGCACAAGGGGCTGTTCCGGCTGGACGACATCATTACCCAAAACCCGGAGATGCTGACGCTCAAGGATACCGTTCAGCGGGTGGCGGCCAACACCTCTCCCGTGCTCATTTGGGGAGAGACCGGCACGGGGAAGGAACTCTTTGCCCAGTCACTCCATAGCCACAGCTCCAGGGCCAGGGGGCCGTTTGTGGCGCAAAACTGCGCGGCCATCCCAACCACCTTGCTGGAGAGCACCCTGTTCGGCACTACGCGTGGGAGCTATACCGGGGCGGAAAACCGGAAAGGACTGCTGAAACAGGCTGATGGAGGCACTCTGTTCCTGGACGAAGTGAACTCCATGGATCTGTCCCTCCAGGCCAAGATTCTCAAGGCGATTGAGGAGAAGCGGTTCCGCCCTGTGGGCGGGGAACAGGATGTGCACAGAGATGTGCGTATTGTTTCCGCCATGAATGTGGATCCTATCACCGCAGTACGGGAAGGGCTGCTGCGGCGTGACCTGTTCTACCGGCTGGGTGTGGTGCAGTTGGCGCTGCCACCCCTGCGGAAGCGGCCGGAGGACATTCCGTTGCTCACCGATTTCTATGTGGAGCAGTACAACCGGAACATGGGGCGGGCGATCTCCGGCGTGAGCGAGCTGGTGCGCAATGCCCTGCTGGCCTATGACTGGCCGGGCAATGTACGGGAGCTGCGCAATGCGGTGGAGTCGGCGTTCAACCTCTGTACCGGGGCCACGGTACAGCTCAATGATATTCCTCGCTATATCTTCTACCACGAGGAGGAGGCGGGGGAGAGGCAGGAGCCGTGGCCTATGCCGGAACATATGGGGCTTCAGGAGGCGGTCCGCCGCTACGAGAAGGGGTTGATTGTCCGTGCGCTGGAGCAGAGCCGGACGGTTACGGAGGCCGCGGAGAAGCTGAGGCTGACCCGGCAGGCACTTCAATACAAGATGATGAAGTACCATCTCAACGGATAGGACTGTAGAAAGCAAGAATTTTTGCATTTTGCGCAAAAATTCTTGCTTTCTTTTTGCCGGGCCTGTCCCGCGAGGCGGCCGTGTTCCGCGCAACCCCTGGCAGTGCAGGCAGTCCTAACTATGTTTGCCTCTCTTGACAAGCTGGCATCCGGCTTGCTTATTCTAGGGGCAGTGGTTATGCGTGGACCACATATCTGAAGTTAGGAGAGGGTTAAAGATGACACCAAAGAAAAAAGGTATCCGTATCCCCCACATGTTCACGCTGCTCCTGCTCATCATCGCGGTATGTACCATTCTGACCTGTGTGATTCCCGCGGGCCAGTACGAAACCTACGTGGATGAGAACGGCGTGGAGATGCTGGTGGACGGCAGCTACCACCGCATCGAGCAGACCCCGGTGACTCCGATGAAGGCTTTGATGGCCGTACAGGAGGGCCTGATCGAAACCGCCTATATTTCCGCCTTTATCTTCATCATTGGCGGCGCCTTCGGAGTTGTGGCGGAGACCAAGGCCATTGAGGCGGGCATCGGACGCATCATCAAGAAAACCTCCAAACGGCAGGAGCTGCTGATCCCCATCATGATCTTTGTGGTGGGCTTCGGCGCCGGCTCCTTCGGCATGTTTGAGGAGTGCCTGGTCTTCATCCCCTTCCTGGTACCCATCTGCATCGCTATGGGCTACGACTCCATCACCGGCCTGGCGGTGGCCATCGTGGGCAGCTCCAGCGGCTACGCAGGCTCCTTTGTCCAGGCCGCCAACGTGGGGGTTTCCCAGAGCATCGCGGGTCTGCCCATGTACTCGGCCATGTGGTACCGCCTCATCATCCTGGTGGTCATGCTGACCATCGCGGCGGTGTATATCTATTTGTATGCCCAGCGCATCAAGCGGGACCCAACCCGCAGCCTGATGTACGAGTTCGACCGCCAGCGGGAGGAGAAGGTGGATCTAAACGATCTTCCGGAGCTGACGGGCACCCGGAAGCTGGTCCTGCTGGTCATGGGCACCACCTTCGCCCTGCTGATCGTGGGCGTGCTCAAGTGGGGCTGGTATATCAACGAGCTTTCTGCCCTGTTCCTGGGCATGGGCATCGTCGTGGGCTTTGTGGCCCGGGTGGGCTTCGACGGCTTTGGCCGCCTGTTCAGCCGCGGCGTGGCCGACTTCGCGGCCGGCGCGCTGGCGGTGGGCTTTGCCCGCGGCATCCTCATCGTGCTGGAGGGCGGCAACATTCTCCACACCATCCTGTACGGCGCCTCCGGCCTGCTGACCTCGCTGCCCTCCTCTCTGACAGTGCTGGGTATGTACGTATTCCAAAACTTCCTTAACCTCCTGATTCCCTCGGCCAGCGGGCAGGCGGCCACCTCTCTGCCCATCCTGCTCCCCATGGGCGACATGGCCGACATTACCCGACAGACCACCTGCATCATCTTCCAGATCGGCAATGGCCTGTCCAACATCCTGGTGCCCACCTCGGGCACCTTCATGGTGGCCCTGACCATGGCAAAGGTTCCCTACGGCAAGTGGGCCAAGTGGTTTATTCCCCTGCTGGGCCTCCAGTTCGCGGCGGGCGCGGTGTTGGTGCTGATCGCCAACGCCATCCGCCTCGGGCCAATGTGAGCAGAAAGAAGGTATTTCGATGAAAGAGACAATACAAACAGCGGCGGAGAGCTTCCTCCCCGCGCTCTGGGCCATGTCCCGTGCGATGTACGACCACCCTGAGCTGGGGCTGGAGGAGGTCAACTCCTCCCGCATGCTGCGGGAGTGGCTGGCGGAGCAGGGCTTCAAGGTGGAGGAGAACTTCCACGGCCTGCCCACCGCCTTCCGGGCAGTCTACGGCTCCGGCAGGCCGGTGCTGGGCTTCCTGTGCGAGTACGATGCGCTGCCCGAGGTGGGCCACGGCTGCGGCCACGACCTCATTGGCGTCGTCTCGGCGGGAGCTGCGGCTGTCCTGCGGCAGACGGTGGACGCCGTCGGCGGCACCCTGATTGTCTACGGTACGCCCGACGAGGAGGTCACCTGTACCAAAGTACAGCTCACCGACGAAGGGGCCTTTGACGAGCTGGATGTGGCCCTCATGCTACACCCCTATCAAAAGACCTGCGGCCGGATGGGGAGCATCGGCATCTATCCGGTGCAGTACGAGTTTTTCGGAAAGAAGTGCCATGCCAACGAGGCCGGGCCGGGCAGCGACTGCATCAACGCCCTGGACGCCGCCGTTGCCGCCTACCTCAGCGTCAACCAGGTCAAGCAGTATCTGGACGCCAACATCTACGGTATCCTCAACAGCGGCGGCACCCTGCCCAACATCATCCCCGACTATGCCAGCCTGCGCTACTACATCCGCTGTGACCAGGAGTGGAAGACCCGTCGGGCGGTGGAGCGCATCAACCGCTGTGTCCAGGGGGCGGCGGACAGCATGGGGGCGGAGCTGAAGATCACCCAGTACCTGTGTCCCACCCAGCCGCTGCTGCTCAACGAGCCGCTGCTGGATGCCTATGAAACGAACATGGCCGCGCTGGGTGAGCCGGTCGTGGTGGAGGAGGCCAACCGCCTATCTACCGACGCGGGCAACGTGAGCTTCCGGATACCCACCCTCCACGGGATGCTCGGCATTCACGGATGTGGGGGTGTCGATCTGCATACGGAGGAGTTCGCCGCCCGAACCGTGACCGAGGAGGGCCGGGAGGCCACCCGGCTGGGAGTCTGTGCCCTGGCGGGTGTGGGCTACGACCTGCTCACCCGGCCTGAGCTGCTGGAGGCTGTCCGGGCCGACTTCCAGCGGGGCATCCGGGAACAGGACGAGAAAGGAGTTTCATCATCATGCTATTGAAAAATTCTATCACGGAGGACAAGACTATCTGGGCTGGCCTGAACCACCCGGAGCTCCCCCTGGAGGAGGCCGACATAGCTGTGTTCGGTATCCCCTACGACGGCGGGGTCAGCTTCCGCTCCGGCACTTGTGAGGCGCCCCAGGAGCTGCGGAAAATCACCCACACCATCTCGCCCACCACCGAGGATTTCCGGGATATCTCCCCTGTGAAGGTCAAGGATCTGGGTGACTGCGTGGGGAAGGACCGGGACGAGATGTTCGCCGAGGCGGAGGAGCTGGCCTATCAGGCCGTGAAGGCGGGAAAGTTCTTTACCATGATCGGCGGCGACCACTCGGTGACGATCCCCGTCCACCGGGGCGTCAACCGGGCGGTGGAGGAGGACTTCGGTATCATCCACATCGACGCCCACTTCGATCTCTGCCACGAGATGCACGGGGACATTCTGTCCCACGGCTCCACCGAGCGGCGGGCCACCGAGCTGTCCCACGTGGGGGACAGTGACCACCTCTACTTCCTCGGCATCCGCTCCATCGAGTCCGACGAGCTGGAGTTCTACCAGAACAACAAGATCAACGTCCTCTCCGCCGCTGATGTGGACCACCTGGGGGTGCCGGCGGCACTGGAGCGGATGGTGTCCCACATGAAGCGGTTCTCCAAAGTCTATATCACTCTGGATATTGACTGCCTGGACCCCGCCTATGCCGCCGGTACCGGCACGCCCCAATTCGGCGGCCTCACCGCCCGGCAGCTCCTGGACCTGCTGAAGGGCCTTTTTGACGGCCTCAACATCATCGGCATGGACGTGGTGGAGGTGGCCCCCAGACTGGACCCCTCTCTGGCGGCGCTGTTCGCGGCCCGGAAAATTATTACCGAGTGCTGGGCCCACCACTACTTCAAAAACCTCGCCCGTGCGTAAGCAGAGAGAAGAAGACCAAGCGCATAAAACACGGCCTCCGGTTCAGGCGGAGGCCGTGTTTTATGCGCTCAGAAAAACTTTTCAGACCGTTCATCCGTCCAATGTTTAACAGCCACTGCGGCGGTATACGTTTGGATGAGGTGAGCTTAATGAAGCGGATAGGTGCGCTGCTGCTCTGCGGTATTCTGCTGCTCCCGGCCGCCGGAGCTTCCGGCACCCCTTGGCCGGCCTGGGCAGCCGAGGCGCTGGCCTGGGGACGGGAAAAGTCGGTCAGCCGGGCATTTCTGGCCTCGCCGGGACAGCGTTTGACCCGCGGAGCGGTGGCCCGGCTGCTCTATGAGTCGGCAGGGCAGCCCGCTGCGCATGAGGAGTGCCCTTTCTCTGATGTGTCTGAAAAGGATGCCGCAGCCGTGGGCTGGGCAGCAGGGCAGGGCTATCTCACTGGCGTGGGAGATGGAACCTATGAGCCAGGCCGCCCTGTCACCCGGCAGGAATTTGCCGCTATCCTCTGGAGACAGGCGGGAACACCCGAGGTACCGGTCCAAGGACTCGAGCGTTTTGGGGACGCCGGCACTGTGTCGGAATGGGCGAGGGATGCTGTGCTCTGGTGCCAGCAGGCCGGGGTAATGGCAGGCCGGAGCGGGGATAAACTGGCCCCAGAGGATACCATCACCACAGCGGAGGCGTTGGTCATGCTGGAGCGGGCCGCCGGGCTGCCCGATGTCGGGCAGCTCCGGGACGATCTGGAGATCCTTGCCGCACACCACCGGCCGGTGGGCTCCCAGGGGGAGGCCGATGCAGTCCGGTATCTGAGGGACCGCTTTGAGGAAATGGGGTACAGCGTCACTCTCCAGCCCTATACCGACGGCCAGGGCCGCACCGGGCACAATGTCGCCGCGGTAAAGGCGGCCTCTGTTCCCGATGCGGATATCTTGGTGCTGTCCGCCCATCACGACAGTGTGCCCACTGCCTATGGGGCAAATGATAATGCCTCGGGTGTGGCTGCCCTGCTCTATACGGCGGAGGCGCTGAGGAATGTACCGACTGATACGGAGGTGCGCTTCCTCAGCTTCACCGATGAAGAGAACGGTAAGAATGGATCCCGGACCTACACCGCCTCTCTGACAGAGGAGGAGCGGACTCGGATAGTCGGTGCGATCCAGTCCGATATGCTGGGCGGACTCGGTTCCACAGGGACGCTGGTGTGTACTGTAGACGGGGAGGCGAACTGGGTCAGCGACCTGCTTCAGAAAAAGAATCCGGGGTTGGAGAGCGGAGTGGAGACCGCCAGCGACCATACCTCGTTTCAGCTCTCCGGAATACCTGCTGTCCTGCTGATGCAGAGGGGGCGGGGCTACCTGTACCACTCGGCGGCGGATACGGCGGAACAGTTGGATCTGTATGCCATTGCGGCTGCCGCTGACAGCGCAGCAGCCGCGGCGGAGGAGATCTGCTCGGCCGATACCCCCTCCTACCGGGCTCTGGCCCGGGAGCAGGGAGAGAGAGGCGCCTACCGCCAGACCAGACAGAATATGATCTATTTCGGCAGTTCCAGAGCGGATACTGAGGCGTACATCGGAGCGGCGGGAGAGCCCGTAGGCGCCAGTGAGATATCCGGGGAGGGGTGGACCGACACCTATGAGACCTACCACTACTCCATGCACTGGTTTGACAGCAAAGTTCCTATGAGTACCTATTACCAGTACCGCAACGGTTTTCTAGAGCGCATTGAGCTGCGGCCGGAGGAAACCGGCTATACAGGGGAACAGGTACGGGAACTCATTGAGGCGATGTATGGCTCCCCCGTATCAGAGGAGGGGGGACAGACCGGCTGGTCCGACCCCATTTACAGCAAATATATCACGCTGTCCCGTGACCAGGAGGGGTGTCTCGTCACGGTGGGAAATTACTCCGTGGGCATCACCAATGTGCTGGCCTCCTATCCGGTGAGCGGCGGTCAAGCCGTCATCAGCGATCCGGAGGATGCGGCGGTATGGAACTATCTGTGTTCGATCCTCCCGCTGGAGGCCAGACAGAAGCTGGCCGAGTTCAACCTGTTTACGGATGGTACCAGTAATGTCCTGGCCTATACCTCTCCCATTCGGGAGGAGGGCGTTACGGACAACACCCGCTTTTCCATCAGCATTGACTACTTCGATGTGTATGATGAAAACGGGGAGAAGCGGGACTGGAGCAAACTGACCTACACGATTTTGCACGAGTATGGCCACGTCCTGTTGGAGGACGAGACACAGGTAGACCTGACCGTGGGCAGCGACACTCATGACCCGGCGGGATTTGTGGAGGGGGCCTTCCGAATATCGTTTTACGATGCGTTTTGGAGGGAGCTTGGAGTCAGCGGCGCGGGTGATTACGACAGATCGCCTACTCACTATGTGAGCCGTTACGGGGCCAACTACTTCCATGAGGATATCGCCGACACCTTTGCCGTCTTTGTGTTGGGTGGGGAGCCTGGAAAAAACACTGTGGCAGAGGAGAAGCTGCGCTTTTTCTGGAGGGACCCAGATATGACGGCGCTGCGGTCCGCTGTCCGGGAAAACCTGGGGTTGGAGTGGCCGAAGCGAGCTGACACCAGCAGCTCCAGCCCCGCGCCGCCGGTGGCCGCTACTCTGGAGGAATTGGAACAGAAGCTGATGGAAGCGATTGTAGCGGTGGAGCAGCCGCCCGCCTTAGCATGTGCGGCACCGGTCGGTTCGGCGGAGCTGCCCATGGCTGTTAAAAACCTGTACTACAGCATCTTATCCGACCATCCGGAGTACAAGTATGCCTATGATCTCACTTCAGAGGTAGGGGAGGACGGACTGCTCCGCTGTAAAGTGTCCTATATGCCCTACCGTACCGGCGCGTATCCCGCTGGATTTCAGGGAATAGAGGTGGATGGCCTGGATCGTCTGGTGGAGGTGGCGCGGGGTGGACTGTCACAGGAGAGTATTCCCATCCGGATTACCGAGCCCACTCTGACAGTGGATGCCATGAACCGGGCGCTTCAGCAGGTGGGCGGCGGTTGGCTGTTGTGCCAGCTCAGCCGTGACGGCACCGCTATCACGGTCACGCCCCAGGGTGGCCTGAGCCGAGAGGAGGCCCTGAACCGGCTGGCTCAGTCAGAGTGCCTGGCAAGGCAGGTTTATGAGGAAATCATCACGGCGGAGATGGGGAAGGCTGCACAGGCTGAGGCGCTGTATGCTTACTTGACGGAACAGGTACGTTACGACTTCCGCTACTACAGCCAGCCCGGTGAGATGCCCTACAGCGCTACCACCGCATACGGGGCGCTCCATGACCATCTAGCCATCTGCGGCGGCTATGCCCAGGCGTTCCAGATGCTTTTACAACAGGCGGAGATTCCCTGTATTACCGTCAGTGGGAAGATGGGTGGAGAGAACCACATGTGGGTTCTGGCCCAGGTGGACGGCCAGTGGCTCTATTTTGATCCCACCAGCGACCGGGGCAGGGTTGATTACGGTTTTCAGTACTTCGGAGTGGGAGAGGATGCTCTGCTCCGCTATACCTGGGACCGGGAGGGGGCGCGCAGCTTAACGGAGGCGCTGTTTCCCTAATCGGGAAAATTGGAAAACGGCAGTGACGCATACCCCTGTATACGTCACTGCCGTTTTCGGCTGCCCGGCGAATCATTGTCATGGCCTCGGCGCAGATGATAGGCATCGCATTGGGCAGGCGAAAGAAGCGTGTGGCGGTTTCTGCTTGGATGATGTTGTCCAGAGCGCGTACTGCGCCGCCCCATCAGCCGGGCTGAGGGCTTGTCTCCGGAAGGGATCAGCGCATGCCTGCTGTGCAATATGCAGATATGCGGAATCACCATTTTGACTTCCCCACTGGGACAGTGCTCTCCGCCGGACTCTATATTGATCACACCCGGGGCAAAACGCAGCCAAATTTCTGATTTTGGGTATGCAAATTAAGACCGAGACGTTTGCTCTATCCCGGCCCCTGTCCTTCTGCATCCCGGCAGTCCTCCCAATCCGGGAGACGAAATAGGCGGTTGAGGACGGCCCGCGTCTGCCGAGAGAGTCAAGCTGCCATGGCTCAAAGCGCCGTGCCCCTCTTGGGGACGGACAGGCGGGAGAGCTCCACGCCCTCGTGCTCCAGCAG
>JAHAEW010000213.1 GCA_018374635.1 Clostridiales bacterium | reverse complement strand
GGAAAATCCAGTTCAGGTAAAACCAGTCTTGGATTCTCCTGTCTTGGGAAAACCTGAACAGGAAAACCCCGCACAATTAAATACTAAAGGATCAAGTAAACAAATATCAAATACTGATTCATCAAGTACGGAAGAATCAAATCCTATCCAATCAAGCCCCCAAACCCCCACGGGGGTCAGCCGGACCGGACGGGACTGGATGCGAGAGCGAGAGAACTATCGGGAACTGATTTTAGAGAATATCGAGTATGACTATCTATGCCGGGATGACCGGCTGGATCGGGATATGCTGAATGAGTTGGTGGAGCTCATGGTGGATACCGTCTGTTCCCGCAGGGAAACAATCCGCATTGCCGGGGACGACTATCCGGCGGAGGTGGTCAAATCCCGCTTCCTGAAGCTGAACAGTTCCCACATCGAGTATGTGCTGGACCGGATGCGGGACAACACCACCTATGTCCGCAACATCAAGAAATATCTGCTGGCTGCCCTGTATAACGCCCCGGCCACCATTGACAGCTACTATGCGTCCCTGGTGAACCACGACCTGTACGGCAGCGGAGAAAGGAGGTAATCACTCGTGCAGGAAGAAGTCACCCAGCGCACCGTTACTCTCTGTGTGGAGGCCACCAAGCTCTCCGCCGGGATGCTGCAACAGGCCATGAAAAAAGTGCTGGACGAGATGCAGAAGGGCGTGACTGGCCACAAGACCAAGCTGCACCACGGCAAGCAGACCCTCCGGCAGCTTATGAAGCACAACACCGGCGTTTCAAACATCGAGATCACCGACCAGAACATCCGGGCCTTTTCCGTCACCGCCAAGAAGTACGGCATTGACTTCGCGCTGAAAAAGGACACCAGCGGCGATATACCCCGCTACCTGGTGTTCTTCAAGGGCCGGGATGCCGACGTTATCACGGCAGCCTTTCGGGAGTTCTCCGCAAAGAACCTGGAGAAAGAGAAAAAGCCCTCCATCCGCAAGGAGCTGGAGCAGGCGAAACAGCAGTCCAAAGCCCAGCACCGCCAGCGGGAGAAGGTCAAGACCAAAGACCGGGGTGTGGAATTATGACGGTTGACTGGAAGAAAAAGCTGATCCCCAACCTCCCGTATCTGCTGTTCGTGTATCTCTTTGACAAGCTCTGCCAGGCGGTGCGCCTTGCGCCCGGCCTTGACGCCTCTGAAAAGTTCCTGCATTTGAGCCAGGGCTTTACGGAGGCGTTTTCTTCTGGGCTGCCAAGTCTGCATCCGCTGGACCTGCTGGCGGGCATCGCCGGGGCGGTCATTGTTCGGCTGGCGGTGTATGCCAAGAGCAAGAATACAAAGAAATATCGCAAGGGCATTGAGTACGGCAGCGCACGATGGGGCACGGCGGCCGATATTGCCCCCTATGTCGATCCGGTTCCCGACTGGAACATTCCTTTGACCCAGACGGAAAAGCTCACCATGTCCAGCCGCCCGAAAAATCCCAAGTACGCCCGAAACAAGAACATCCTGGTCATCGGCGGCAGCGGCAGCGGCAAGACCCGGTTCTTCGTCAAGCCCTCACTCATGCAGATGCACAGCAGCTATGTGGTCACCGATCCCAAAGGACAGCTTTTGTCCGAGGTGGGGACCATGCTGCGGCGGGGCGCCCCCAAGCTGGACGAGAACGGAAAACCCCTGCGGGACGCCCGCGGGAAGGTCATCTATGAGCCGTACCGCATTAAAGTCCTCAACACCATCAACTTCAAAAAGAGCATGAA
>JAHAEW010000212.1 GCA_018374635.1 Clostridiales bacterium | reverse complement strand
GGCGGCCTCGCTGCCCCGGGGCAGGCCGTAGTGGTCCAGCTTGAGCACGAACCGCCGCAGCAGGGTGAGGCACAGCAGGGAGCCGGCCATGGCCAGCACTGTGATCACCAGGGCCGCCAGGCCGATCTGCCCCAGGGAGGAGACCACCTCGTCATTGGCGCCCAGGTTGATGCCCAGGGTGACAATGAGGATCATGAGGGCCGCGAACTGGAGCTTGCCCACCCACGCCAGGGGACGGCTGCGCAGTGCCTTGCGGGAGCCCAGAAAGGCGCCCACCACCACCAGGCCGATGTAGATTGCCAGATTGCTCAGGGTACTGAGGGTCGTTCCCATTCCCATCCATCCTTTGTCTCTTAATGAAGTACCGAATTCTATTGTAGCATGGGCCGCCCGTAAAGTCCACACAAAAGGGGTGCCCCGGCCTGCGGCCGGGGCACCCCTCTGTCAGTCAGACGTTGTAGCGGAACTGCCGGAGCAGATAGTCCACGTCGTCGTCCATGAGGCCGTAATTGGCGATAAGCTCGTTTTTGATCTGCCGCAAAAGCTCTTTGTTCTCCATGTCGTTGGCCGCCTTGATGGCGGCGAGGTACTTGTTGTAGTCGCTGGATGGCATCGTGTTCACCTCTCGTTTTATTTATAATCAATCCAAGTAACAATCTTTAGTTCTTTTTGGTATTGCTTTTTGTATCGGCGCTTGAGTGCATTTATATATGTATCTAATTGTTGTAATTCGCTCCGGGCTCTATTATACGGCGGCAGAAGATATTTTAATATAATCGGATGATCTTCATCATGCTTCCACAAGTCGACATCTAAGCATAGCTCTCTGTATAATTGCAATCCATTATTACCATCAATATGCTTTACCAGCTCTTTTTCCAATAGATCACGCCTGGCTTTTTCTAACCTCGCATCTGAGGTTGTAGCCAAACACATTTGCACACATATACCCAAAGCATCATCAGATAAAACGACTCCAATATGTTTGGGAGTGGCAAATAACGTAAGCAGAGGGGAATTTAATCTTTTCGTAAATTCTATAAACTTGAGAGCGTTTTCTACATATTCGGATTCTTCTTCTGCTGTATCACCAAAATGAAGAAATTTATAAAATCCAAATACAATAGCGCCGATTACTAAAATAACGGCACCAGCGCCAAAATAAGTACCTATGAGATAGAAAATTCCGATAACTATGATAATGACAAAAGCTACGACTTCCCACATATAATCACCCCAGTAATCGCAGTTCATTTTAGTGAGGGGTATCTTATAGCATCTATTATAATAATCTTTTAGGAAATTTGCAATAGAGAATATTAACTTTAAGATACCTAAAAGGGGTGCTGTTAGATATGAGGATGGAACTGGATCGCAGGGCGCTGGGAGAGACCATTCGCACCGCCCGCATGAAAAAAGGGCTAACACAGGAGTGTCTGGCTGAAATGCTGGACATTACGCCGATCCACCTAAAAAATATAGAAGGATCCCGTCGGTTGCCGTCCGTTCCATTACTCTTTCAGATGATGGAGCTGCTGGACTTCTCGGTGGATGCGCTGGTGTTCCCGGAGCGGGAGAGTGCTCCGGCGATTCACACCGACGGGCTGACGGAGCGGGAGGCGGAGGCGCTGGCCCGGCTGGTGGACGCGATGAAGGCAAAGGAATAGCGGCGGCTTGCGTGGATGCGCGGGCCGCCGCTGTGCATTCTTGAGAAATTGGGGGTCTATGGAAAGGCCTGTCCGCAAAAAGAGACCTACGG
>JAHAEW010000211.1 GCA_018374635.1 Clostridiales bacterium | reverse complement strand
CCGGGCGTCGTGCCTCCGCCATCCGGGATGCCGCCCCTCCGGACGCCAGATGGCCTGAGGATCGGGCCGCACCAACAGATACTTGCCCCAGCGCTCCAGACGCTCGCCGCCGCCGCAGTCCAGCAGCTCATAGTCCTTCCAGTCACTTGAAATCCACATAATATGATCTTCCCACCATAGTTTTTGTCATAATCATCCTATTATATCATTCCCTACTATACCAGTCAACGAAAAGAAACGCAAACAGCAGGGGCGCGGGGTGAAAATTTGAATCGACCCGCGCCCCTATGCGGCGTCTCCTGCAAACTGACCAGGCGCCCCTGTAAGACAGTTCAATCCACGCACCCGCGAGGGGTGCGACAGACATACTCCATGTGGCCGCGGTCCAGCCGCTGATTTCAACCCACGCACCCCGTGAGGGGTGCGACTTATACCGGGGATGCTTGGTGATGTCGTATTTCTCACTATTTCAATCCACGCACCCCGCGAGGGGTGCGACTCCTTATTGGTGTGTACTCGCTCGGCCTGCGTTCCATTTCAATCCACGCACCCCGCGAGGGGTGCGACAGGTTGCCGACGGGCCTCCCGGTGATTGTGTCATAATTTCAATCCACGCACCCCGCGAGGGGTGCGACATCGACCATCATTAAGAGGTGAGCTCATGGCGATATTTCAATCCACGCACCCCGCGAGGGGTGCGACCGCCCACAAAAGGGATCATGCTAGGCGGATTCTTTATTTCAATCCACGCACCCCGCGAGGGGTGCGACTCACGCTGCCCACAGCCAGAGCTCCCCAAAACACAATTTCAATCCACGCACCCCGCGAGGGGTGCGACCAGGATATCCACCCACTGTTGCGTGACATGTACATTTCAATCCACGCACCCCGCGAGGGGTGCGACGAGGTGCAGCCGTGGATGTTTGGACACCCGGTCCAATTTCAATCCACGCACCCCGCGAGGGGTGCGACCCCGGCGGAAGGGCCTGCACTGGATTACTGACCGATTTCAATCCACGCACCCCGCGAGGGGTGCGACGGCCGGGAGCTGGCCGACTACATCACCAAATGCCAATTTCAATCCACGCACCCCGCGAGGGGTGCGACGGCATCGGCGTCCCGGCCGGCCATGATCCCCTTCTCCATTTCAATCCACGCACCCCGCGAGGGGTGCGACTTGGCCCACAGATGATATTGACGAGGCCGCCCGTATTTCAATCCACGCACCCCGCGAGGGGTGCGACATGGCACGAAGCGGCCTCCGCCGCCTGACCTGGATTTCAATCCACGCACCCCGCGAGGGGTGCGACGCGTGTCCTGTAACCTGGTCTGCCGCACAAAGAAGGATTTCAATCCACGCACCCCGCGAGGGGTGCGACGGTCGGCGGCCAGATAGACGTCCATCTTCTCCTGATTTCAATCCACGCACCCCGCGAGGGGTGCGACCAGACGAGTATCCAGAGTATGCGTACTGTGCGTGATTTCAATCCACGCACCCCGCGAGGGGTGCGACTGTGAGGCAATGGCAGATTACATCGACGCCGGATTTCAATCCACGCACCCCGCGAGGGGTGCGACATGATCGTCACCACGCTCCCCCACGTCACCACATATTTCAATCCACGCACCCCGCGAGGGGTGCGACAGCAAACTTTACCAAAGAGCAGAGAGTTTGCTCGGCTCAATTTGCTTATTTGCACAAGGGGAAGAAGGCTGAGCATACAAAAACAAACGCGCCTATGCTCCATTAAGCTTTCCTTTATGCTTTTTGGGTGCG
>JAHAEW010000079.1 GCA_018374635.1 Clostridiales bacterium | reverse complement strand
CTCCCTTGGAAGAAGTTGTGTGCAAACTTCATTCTACCATGTGGGGAAAATCACTATGGATTTTTTCTTAGGTGTCCAACTTCATTTTACAATCGACCCGAACTTAAAAATGAAACTCTTGTGAGTATGAGTACTGCTTTTGATAAAGCCCTTAAGAATAAGGGAATTGCATTTTTTCTTGCACAAAAAGCCCGAACAGAAGGAGCCTCAGAATACGAAATCATTAATGATTGGATTAGACTATTAGCAACCACCCCTCGTGAAGACGCTAATACAATAAAAAGAATGATTCGTTTGTCGAGAGTCATCAACAGTTTAGAGGATACTGAAGAATTGTCGGACACAGATCTTCAAAAGCTAAACACATTGGAGGCTTTTGACTATACGATTAATGACTACTTTTTGCCCGTAGCAGCTGGCGATGTTTTTACAAACAGCAAAGGCGAGTGGTTCGTACTGATTGGGCAAGATTGTGACATGGCACGAAGTATTACGCGTACGCCTAAAAATGCTTTAGCAGAACTCTTGCCTGCAAAAGTACGTCACCAAACAGAATTTGACAAGTGGGCTAATGACTTGAGAAGTGCATCAATTTATAGTTTTAGAAAAACCATTGACGCAGAATGCGAAGTGCTTCAAGTTGAGTATCAGAGCCGTCAATATATAGCAAACGAAGTTTTAAATCTCTGTTCCTTTAATTCGGACGGACAATGTAGAATCTCTCTTTCTGCGCCCCTCGGTCTGGACCAGGAGCAACTGATACCGAACTATATGACTACATACTATTCTAAATTGCAGCATTTTTTTAATTCAGTCAAAACATTAAGGATACATGCAGAAGACGCATTTGAAACTGTAATAGCAGAGGAATATTCTCCGCGCCTGCTTTCTTTTAAAGATTTTGACAAAACATCTGAAACGGTATCTTTTGACCTAAGACGTGTTTGTCGACTGACCCACGACTATGTTTTCTATTTATATAAATTGTACTTGGAGTACCGTGGAAGAAAGCCGTTTCAGACAATCAATTTGATTCGTCAGGAAGACACTTCACTTCCTGTTCTGTTTAACAAAAAAGAAACTGGTGAGTATCTGTCATTTCGTAGCGTGCCAATTCCGGGCAAAAATAATCGCAAGGACTGGTGTTGGATTATAGATGTATCTGAACTAAATCGAATACTTGAATCATTGGGTTTGCCTATACTGTTAAAAACCGATCAAGAAGTGATTCTCAAAAATGATAATGCCGAACTAAACCTTGAGTTAGGCAAAAAAGTACAAATAGTGAAGGCGCGAAAAAAGGTGTATTTAGAAACCTATTAGAGTGAAAAATCCAATATTCCTGTACATAAGAAGGAAATGAATGAGAATGAACGTCATCTGTTTCGGTGACTCCAACACCTACGGCTACGATCCACGCTCCTATCTGGGCGACCGCTATGACGCGGACAGCCGGTGGGTGGACATCCTGGCTACGGCGACCGGATGGATAATCTCCAACATGGGCCAGAATGGCCGGGAGATCCCGTCTGCGGCTCCCGCCTTCCCTACTGACACAGATCTGCTGATTGTCATGCTTGGGACCAATGATTTACTCCAGGGACGAAGTCCTGAGAAGTCCGCTGAGAGATTGGAGCGATTTCTCTCAGGACTCTCCCTGGATCAAAACAAGATTTTGCTGATCGCACCACCGCCAGTTACTCTGGGAGCATGGGTGCCCAGTGCGAAGCTCATTGATGACTCCCGCACCTTTGCCCGACTCTGTCAGACCCTTGCGGAACGAATGGGTATTCGTTTTGCCGATTCCGGAAACTGGGACATCCCCTTGGCCTATGACGGCGTCCACTTTACGGAGCAGGGGCACAAAACCTTTGCCGCCGGACTTCTGGAGGAACTCAAATGGAACGAATTCTGCCTGTACTCTTATCTCTTCTGCTGTTGACTGGGTGCGGCGGAAACTCCGCGGATGGATACCAGCAAATCACCCAGGAGGAGGCCAAAGAGATGATGGACACCCAGGAAGTCATCATCCTGGATGTGCGGGAGCAGGATGAGTACGACAGCGGCCATATCCCTGGCGCAGTATTGTTGCCAGTGGGGACCATCGACGAAGACACCGCCGCCGAGGTGATCCCCGAAAAGGATTCTACCGTTCTGGTCTACTGCCGTAGCGGGAATCGCAGTAAGACAGCATCCTCTGCCTTGGCGGAACTGGGCTACACCAATATCTATGAATTCGGCGGTATCAACACCTGGCCCTATGAGACGGAGCCTTAGCCCCGGAAATAGGAAGCTTAAGCACATGTGCCTCCTGCAAAAACTGCATCGCTGATACAAAGAATACACGGGACGCGCCCAAAGGCGCGTCCCGCTGTTCATTTTCTGCCGTTTCGTCCTCACGGTTTCCCCAGCCAGTCCTTGAACTCGTCCAGGGTGATGACCTCCCGGTCGCATTTCTTTTTCATCTCTCTGGCCTGTTCGCTCCAAGCATAGAACTGCTCGTCGGTGATGCGGCCGGCCTTGATCCAGGCAAAGCGCTTTTTGTACTCCTTGCGGTAGGCCTTGAACACCGGATCGTCAGACTGTTTCTTGGTCCACTGCTGGAAGGCCCCGGCCTCCCGGCAGGTCTGCTGTCCGGAAGCTACCGGGCGCTCACAGTACTCCGCGCTGACCCGGCCGGTCTGTGGGAACCACCGTCCGCAGTTCTTGCACCGCCGGACGGTAATCCCACGCTCCACGCAGCTGCGCAGGGAGTAGTCGATCATGTCCGAAATGTGGAGGGGATACAGGACCGGCGAGCACCGGCCCGGCTCCACCGGTTCAAAGCTGAGGGGGATGGGCCGGAAGGAGAACAGAGACGGGTCCTTGGGGGCATCGTAGAGATAGTGTGCCGACGCCTGCTGCTGGGGATCCCGCCCCGCCTTGTCCACGTCCAGAACGAGATCAAAGAAACGCTGTACCTGCTGCTGATAAAGCGGGAGCTGTTCCGGGATGCCCTGCAGCTCCTCCAGCATCTGCTGATCCTCCCTGATCCCCCGGTCCTGGGTGATCCCCATGCGTCCAAACCGCTCAAACCAGCGCACATACAGAAGATGCAGGTAGATGTGCCGGCTCCCAAGGTCACCCAGGTCCATCAAGGTGCGGACCCCAGCATCTCTATCATCCCTGTCGATCAGAAGGGACCAATTCTCATAAGCCCGCCGCAGCAGGGGCTCCAGCTCCTTACAGTCGGTCTCCAGAAAAGACAGCAGGCTCTCCAGGAACGGGAGCTCCCGATAGGTCGAGGGAACGCCCTGGACCCCGTGGCTATCAAATTGGAAAACCTCTTTTTTCTCAGAGAAGTACATCTTGGCATACCACATGTCGGCGCCCTCCAAAATAGACAATCATAAAAAATTTATAAAATAGTCTTGACAAGGGGGTAGGTTCACATGCTACAATACTCCCACAGGGAACTGTCAAAATAATCTTACAATAGTCTAACACCCGCAAATCCGATTGTCAACGGGAAACTGGTCCCAAACATTCGGAACGGCACCTTGAAAAATGAATACCCATCACCAGAGACGATACTCTCCGGGGAAGCAGCGCCAGGACGTTGTCGCAGAGCACCGATAATTGAGCGTACCAAGGGGAAGAAAACGCTGTGTTGGTCAAACAAGGCCGCAGGGCAGGAACGGGTATGGTGCATGGCCAGACAGATCTAAAAAGACAGCTCCTGCAAAAAAAGCCGCCGAACTGCTGCAACAGTTCAGCGGCCTGCCGCGTTTCGGAAAACACAGCCTGATCTGTGTCCCAGTTTAACAGAGAGACCTCCGAAACGCAAGAAATTTTTCTCTGAATTTGAAACACCGGAGGTACTAAGCATTGAAACTGTCTGTCTACAAATCCTACGACGACCTGCCCCTGTTCCTCAACGCCAGGATGGTGGCGCAGGTACTGGGCGTGTCCATCTCCACCGCCTACGAGCTGCTCAATGACCCCGGCTTCCCCACGCTGCGGGTGGGGAGCCGTATGGTAGTTCCCAAAGAAAAGTTCATTCAGTGGGCGGAGGGACAGTCGGGAGGTGCGAAATGAGAAAACAGTACTGGCCCAAGCGGGATCCTATCAAGAACTACTTCCCCCTCCCCAACGAGATCTTCTCCCTGGGACTGTCCGCCGGGGCGATCGCGGTCTACGGATTTCTCCTCCACCGGGAGGACCGGAAGACCTACCAGTGCGTGGCCAGCTACCGGACCATCGGAGAGGCGGTGGGGATGAGCGTTAACACGGTGCGCAAGTATGTGACCGAACTGGAGGATCGCGGTCTGATCCGGACGGAGCGCACCACCGTCACCACCCGGGACGGCCGCGCCCTTAACGGCTGTCTGCGTTACTACATTCTGCCCATCCAGATGTCCATCGAACAGTTCTATGAGCGACAGCTCCGCGCAGCTGACCTGACTCTGGAACGACAGAGCGCGGAGCGGCGCATGGCGGCGCTGGAGAGAAAGGAGTGTGCATCCGGATGCTGATGCAGATGATCGACTGCATGATCGAGCAGGACCCGTCTCTGTCAGCACGGCGCACCATAGACATGCGGCGGTACATCGTCAACAGGTGGAACCGTACGCATGAAGAGCCTATCGACGAAGACGGGGTGGCCCTGTTCCTCTGCGATGAGAGCCGCGGAACCCTGACAGATGAGCAGAGGCTCTTTGCGAGGGAGTGCCGGGAGGAGATCAAGGCCTGCTATCGAAATGCGGTGTTCCAGATGTTTCAGTGCGGTGAGATGATGCGCCGGCATCTGGTGTCCGGCCCGGAGGAATACTGCCGGATCTTTCTGCCGCAGTACGCCGTTCCCTGCAACAAGCAGCTCTCCCCGTGTAACGGCCTGTAAGCCACCATGTGCCCTCTTTGGGGGCAGGGCAGAGTCCCTGCCCCTCCCGGCGGTTTCGGGGCGGATTTAGCCCGTTGTTCCACCGCTGTGGAGGAGGCCTATCCGGGGAATTTGCCGCCCCATAACTGATTTGCGGAGGACGAAAGGAAAAGCAGGAGAAAGCCTTGGCGCTTTTATGGCGCCTGGGCGGTCACAACCGCCCGCAGTGCGGGCGGTTTCAGGGGACGGGGGCTGACGCTTTTCCGGGTCGCCAAAACTGCGATTGACGCTGTTTTCGGAAAAACAGGCGAATATCCCCGCTGTTGAGGGATACTCGCTGACGCTACGATAGAGTTTGGAGGGATTTGACGATGGATGAAAATAGACACCGGCACACCGTTTGGATGGACGACGATGTGTGGGATCAGGTGGAGTCCCACTACCAGAGGGACAACTGTACGACCAAAAACGAATTTATTGAGAAGGCCATCCGATTCTACTCCGGTTACCTGGACACGGAATCTGCCGATGCTTACCTGCCCCGGGTTCTCGCCGATGTGCTGGAAGGCAAGCTGGGGGCCCTGGGAAACCGAATGGGACACCTGCTGTTTAAGCTGTCGGTGGACCAAAACCTCATGGGAAATATCCTGGCTGCCGACATAGAGATCGACCCGGATCAGCTGCGGAAAGCTCGCGTCCGCTGTGTCAAAGAGGTAAAGGAGACCAACGGTGAGATCAGCTTCGAAGACACGGTCCGTTACCAAAAGGGGGCTGAGTGATGCCGGGACTGATCCAGAAGTCCGGCTACATCAAGCCGGGAAACGGCGGCGGTCACTACGCCGAGTACATCGCCACCCGGGAGGGTGTGGAGCTGATCGAGGCCCCGCACCCCTCCCACGACGGCGGCGGATATCTGGAATATATGGCCCAGCGTCCCCGCTCCCACGGCTTGTTCTCCGCTGACGGTCCCGCCGATCTGGAGAAAACCATGGAGGAGATCAACGGGCATACCGGGCCGGTGTGGACCTTCGTCTACTCCCTGAAACGGGAAGATGCCCACCGGCTGGGCTATGAAAACAGCGAGAGCTGGCGGAAACTCCTGCTGGCCCATCAGACGGAACTGGCTCAGGCCATGAAAATTTCCCCGAACAATTTCCGATGGCGGGCCGCCTTCCACGACGAAAAGCACCACCCTCACGTCCACATGATGGTCTGGTCGGCGGACCCCAAGCAGGGATTTCTAACGGAAAAGGGTATTGAGAACATGCGCTCCCAACTGTCCAATGAGATCTTCCGGGACGAGCTGCTGTCTCTCTACCAGAAAAAAGATCTGTCCTACAGCCAAGTGCGGGACGCGGCAACGGAGGCCATGGGGCGGCTCATTCGGGAGATGGAGGCAGGTCTGTGCTATAGCCCGGTTATCGCGGAGCAGATGGAGACGCTGGCCGGGATGTTGGAAGACCACAAGGGCAAGAAGGTCTATGGCTACCTGAAAAAGCCGGTGAAGGTGCAGGTGGACGCCATCGTGGATGAACTGGCCAAGGTTCCAGAGGTGGCAGAGTGCTATGAGCAGTGGAATCAGCTTCGGGATGAGCTGGAGCGTTACTACAAAGATGCCCCCAGAGAACACCTGCCCCTCTCCCAGCAGAAGGAGTTCAAAGCCATCAAGAACATGGTCATCCGGGAGGCGGAGCAGCTCCGGCTTGGCACGTTTACCTTCGAGGATGCCCGTATGAGAGATGAAGTGGATGAGGACCAGGATGCGGTGTACTTCGCCTGGAACTCCAATTGGCAGATGACCGAGGTCTACCAGAGTGCCAAGGAGGTGCTGGAGGAGTACGAAAATCCAGAGAGTGAAAAAGCGGAGCAGGTGCGGGTGATGGAACAGCTCTGGCAGAGAGGGTTTCCCCTGGCCGCCTATCAGCTGGGCAAGTGCTGGCGGGACGGTCGGGGTGTTCTCCCCGATGACGAGCGGGCGGAACTGTGGTTCCGGCGGGCAGCTAATGCGGGATATGACTTCGCTCAGTACGCGCTGGGGAAGCTTCTGCAAAGTCAGAAGAGAACAGACGAGGCAGTATCCTGGTATGAAAAAGCGGCGGCGCAGGAGAACACCTGCGCCGCCTACCGCCTGGGAAAGCTGTATCTGGAGGGGAAAGATGTCCCGAAAGACGTGCAAAAGGCGGTGGCCTATCTCACCGACTCCGCCGAACATGGAAACCAGTACGCCCAGTACGCTCTTGGAAAACTGTACCTTACCGGCCAGGATGTCAAGCAGGATCGGGAGCAGGCCTGGGCGTATTTCTATGAATCGGCGGAACAGGGAAACGAATACGCCGATTTCTTTCTGGAGCACTTCGATCAGGCGCGCAGGCCCAATGTGTTCCTGTCGGCCACCCGACTGCTCCACCACCTGAGTCAGATCTTTCGTGACAACTCGGTGGCTCCTGCCGCCCCGGTAGGACAGCAGGTGGACCGAAAGCTGCGGCGGAAAATCCAGGAAAAGAAGATTGCTCTTGGCCACAAGCCGGATGACCATGAGGAAACTCCCCAGCAAAACATGGGCGGCATGACCATGGGGTGGTAGCTATCACCAACGAAACTGCAGTAAAAAATGCTGTTGAATTTTACGGCAGATCGAGGTATACTAAAGGCAAGAAAGGGGCTGAATACCATGCCGAACATCAAACCCATCTCTGATCTGCGTAATTACACGGAGGTTCTGCATGACGTGGCAGTGGGCGCTCCGGTTTTTCTGACGAAGAATGGCAGGGGCCGCTACGCCATCGTGGACATACAGGACTATGAGCGGACACAGGCCACCCTCCGGCTGATGAACGAGCTGGCCAAGGGCCGCAAGTCCGGGGAGGAAAAGGGCTGGTTGACGCTGGAGGCCGTAGAGAAACATCTCGGAATCGCAGATGAATAACCTGCATTTATCCGACGAGGCGCAGGCTGATTTGGCCGGGATCAAGTCCTATATCGCAAAGAATTTGGAAAATCCCAGCGCAGCGATCTCCACGGTACGGAACATCACAAAGGACATCCGCAGATTGCGGGATCACAGTCTGATTGGCGCGTCCCTGTCCTCAATTGCCGATGTCGAGAGTGACTATCGTTTCCTGGTGACCGGCAGTTACCTCACGTTTTACCGAGTTCTTGACAATGATGTTTATGTGGATCGTGTGCTCTACGGCCGCCGGGATTATCTTCGCATTCTCTTTGGAGATGTGCAGGACGACGAAACAAACGAATAGAGACAATCTTCTCCGTAGGGAGAAACGATTTGTCACCGGAACCGTCTGCAGAGATGCAGGCGGTTTTTCTATGGCAGGCATATCAAAATCTGGACCGCAATACAAAGATAAAACCCTGCCCGCAGATGATAACTTTCTGAAAATAGTTGCCGTTTGGGGTGGCTATTTGGATACAGTTCGGGTATTGTGTGTTGCTGATAAAGGAGGCGGCGCACATGCGAGACACATTGGAAAATCTGTACTTTGGAAACATTACCCCCAACGATCAGACGATCAAATCGGGGACTGCCCTGAAAGAAGCCATGGAACAGTCGGCGGAGTGCGAGGAAAAGCTCACCGCTCTGTTGGAAGGTAAGGAAAAAACTCTTCTGCTGCGGCTCCTCAACGCGGAGAACGAAGTCTGCAGTACCATGGCCCTGGAGAACTTCATCCTGGGATTTCGGCTTGGGATGCGGCTGACCGTTGAGGGTCTGCTGGGCAGCGACGACGGCAGTCTGATCAACCGAGATAAGGAGGGATAGCCCATGGCAAAAAGAAGACCGTCCGGCGACGGCATGGTCCGAAAGCGGGAGGACGGCCGCTGGGAAGGCCGCATCGTGGTGGGCCACAAGCAAAACGGCGAGCCCATCTTCCGATATGTCCTGGCAAAAACGCAGAAGGAACTGCTGGACAAGCTCCACCGGGACCTGGAAGCCTTTCAGGATGTGGAGCTCACCGAGGACAGCCGCATGACCCTGGGGGAGTGGCTGGACCGGTGGATGGAGGACTACGGCGCCGCCACCCTGCGGCCCAACACCCTACGGAGTTATGAGCAATTCATTCGGTGCTACATCAAACCCTATCTGGGGGATAAAATTGTCTCCCGGGTGACCCGCATGGACATCCAGAAGCTGTACCGAACACTGAAACACGAGGGTCGTGTCCGCGAGCACCCGGAACACGGGCATGAGCTGTCGGACACCATGGTGCTCCGCATCCACGCCATGCTCCACCGGTGCCTGAAGAACGCGGAGGCAGCCCATGTGATCGCCCGGAACCCCACCGACGGGGCTGTGGTGCCCAAGGCCAGCTATAAGCCGAAGCAGATCCTCACAAAGGAGCAGATGGATACCTTTCTGGCGGCGGTGGACCGCAATGAGATCTGGCGGGACTTCTTCTACACGGAGCTGACCACCGGCCTCCGCCGGGGCGAAATCTGCGGCCTCATGTGGCAGGACTTCGACGAGAAGGCCGGGACGCTAAAAATCCTCCGGTCAGTGAATGTCCCCAAGGCCGGGGAGTTGGAGATCGGCGAGACGAAGACCAGTCAGGGGCGGCGGACCATCCGCCTGCCGCCCAGCACCGTCCAGCGTCTGAAGGAGCGGAGAAAGCACGCCGTCAGCCAATGGATCTTCCCGGAACCGCTGGCTCCGGCGAAGCCGGTGCGCCCCAGTGCCGCCTACTACTGGATGAAACGGATCTTAAGAGAGGCCGGCCTGCCTGAAATCAGATTCCACGATTTAAGGCATACTTTTGCCACCCACGCCCTCACCAGCGGCGTGGATGCCAAGACCCTGTCCGGTATTCTGGGCCATACCAACGCCAGTTTCACCCTGGACACCTACACCCATGTGACGCCGGACATGCAGCAGGAGGCCAGCCACATCGTGGGCGGCTTTCTGGAAGATCTCCTGGGGAAAGACCTGAAACCGTGGCAGAAAAACAGGTCGGAAGGAGGTGCACACCATGGGTAAGCGGCGGAAAAAGGGCGAGGGCTCCGTCCGCCAGCGCAAGGACGGCCGCTGGGAGGGACGGGTGGTCATCGGCTACGACGAGAAGGGCCTGCCCAGGACAAAGAACGTCCTGGCTAAGACGAAACGGGAGTGTCAGGAAAAGCTGAAGCAGCTCCGGGAGACGGTGACAGGCTCCCGAACAGAGAAAGTTTGTTCGGAGATGCCCTTCGGGGAGTGGCTGGACTTCTGGTATCAGAACTACGTCAAGCCTCAGATCCGCCCCACCACCCAGGCCAACTACGAGGCGAAGATCTATCAGCACATCATCCCAGAACTGGGGAAGATCCCCCTGAACCAGCTGGCCCAAAAGGACCTCCAGCAGTTCTATGCTCGGATGAAAATGGGTGGGCGGCTCATCCGCACGGAACAGTTCGGCAAGGGGCTGTCCGACTCCATGGTGCGCGGCCTCCACGCCGCCTGCCGGTCCGCGCTGGAGAAGGCGGTGCAGGAGGAACTGATCCGCACCAACCCGGCGGTGGGCTGCAAGCTGCCGCCCAAGCGGGGCCGGGAGATGCAGGTGCTGTCTTCGGAGGAGCTCCAGCGGTTCCTCATCCAGGCCCAGGCGGAGGGATACTTTGAGTTGTTCCTTCTGGACTTATGTACCGGCCTGCGGCGGGGCGAACTGCTGGCCCTCCAGTGGGACGACCTGGACTTCAAGACCGGGACCCTGACCGTGAACAAGCAGGTCTACGAGGTGAAGGGACAGCTCCAGGTGAGCGTCCCGAAGACCCGCGCCTCCATCCGCAGGCTGGTTCTGCCGCCCGGCGTGGTGGAGGTGCTGCGGGCGTATCGGGAGACGGTGGACTCCCGGTGGATGTTCCCCTCGCCGGTCAAAGAGGATATGCCCATGACGCCAGGGGCGGTGCGTCGGCGGCTCCAGATCATTCTGGAGCGGGCCGGGTGTAAGAGAATCAGATTTCACGATTTACGCCATACCTTTGCCACCCTGTCGCTGGAGAACGGCATGGATGTGAAGACCCTCTCCGCCATGCTGGGCCATGTGTCGGCGGCCACCACCCTGGACATCTACACCCATGTCACCGGGGATATGCAGACCGAGGCGGCGGCCAAGATCGACCGGGGGCTGGGCAACGAGGTGTTGGGGAGCCCTGAGCAGGCAGAGCAGGGTTCAGTCGAAGATTTCCAGCCGGTGCTGAGAAAGACCCGAAAGCCCGGCACCGGGTGCATCTCTCAAATCAATGACCACCTGTTTGAGGGGCGCTACTCCCCCACCTGGCCGGACGGCACCAAGCACTCTAAATGCGTCTACGCTCATACCCAGGAGGAATGCGAAGCGAAGCTGAAGGTGCTGATTCAGCAGATGAACGCAGAGCGGCAGGCCCTACGGGACAAAATGCGGGGCATCACTCCGCCGGATAAGCTCACCAAAACGCAGAAGAAAATCTGGTTGTTCATGAAGTTCCACCCCGACGTGACCAGCTATCGAGCTATTGCCAGGGGCGCCGGGGTGACGAGGCATACTGCGGCTAAGTGGTATGAGATGATGCGGGGAATGCTGGGGCGGGCGGCGTAAAAAGACGGCCTGCCTATCTTATCAAATTTTATAATGCATCATCAAAAGTATCATTCTGCCTTGCGGAGCGCCGCCAAATATCGTATGATGAGCACAGGAGATGCCGGGGGAGGTGCTGAAATTGAGTATCCAAGAGGCTCTCATCACGATGTTTACCGACGATCCTGTCAACTGGCTCAAATGGGCAATCGTATTCGCCGTCCTGATCGGCGGCTATGCCATCGCGGTGCCGCTCTACAAAAAGGTGTCCCACGGCGTCAGCTGGGAACGGAAACGGGACATCGCAAAGAGCAGGGACCACGTCATCAAAGCGTCTCTGGCGGACAAGCACCCCTCCGGTGAAGTATCCCGCTATGATTGGCACGCTACCTACCACTACACGATCGACGGCAAGGAGCGGCAGTATACCGCCTATTTCAAGCATCCATCGACACCGCCCCTGTACCTGTATCTCTATTATGTCGATGATCCTGACAAGCTGTTCTCCTGTGAGGAGTACCACTACGAAAACCACAAAGGGCTGCTCCTGCTTCCGGTCATCTTTCTGCCCTGGATCCTGGCCGGCATCGCCCTCGTCCTCCTGGGCGTAGACCTGTCGGGATTTTGAAAGTCATATCGGCATTCTGAACGTTCAAAAGAGGTTGGTATCACAATGTGATGCCAACCCCTTTTCTCAAGGTCACTTCTTACTTTTCCTCTCTCAACCCCGCCAGTTGGCCAGTGGATAGGAGCCGTTTTTCTCTCGGTATTCCTGTAGCAATTGTCGTTCCCGTTCTCCTGCGTTTTCGCAGGCTTCGTAAGCAAGTAGCAAAAGTCCGTAGTCCGAGATCTGCCAGACGGCCCGTCCGCCCGCATGGATATTTCCATTTCCCCGTCCATAGTCCATGTACTGTTTTAGCCTCTGCCGCAGGCCACGCTTTCCTTCCGCTTTTCCAATATACAGGATACTTTGGTCGGCACATCCCTCATATTTCTCCTGAAGCTTTTTCGCAGGATAGATTTTCGCCTTAGGGCGGTACTCCTGTTCCGAGAAACGGATTAGCATTCCCTCAGGAGCCAGTACCCAATAGACTCCTGGCACCTCTGGAACAGCACGACAGCCGTCACAACAGAGTTCTTGCAGTGTAACGGCGGGAGCCGCTGTAGGACAGAGCGCTTTGAGCCGACGAAACAGGCGTAACAAGACTCCTTCTGCGATGCTTTGACTGATCAGGGAACCCTCGCAAAAATGGTCTCTGCGGAAATGCCATGCGATACAGGCCAATACACACAAATAGGGCTGCGTCTCCAGCCATCCCGGAGGGGCAATCGCGATATTCCGCTCCTCGAGGCCCCACTTTTGGATCACCTCGTGATAATTCTGGATCACTAATCCCGCCTGGTAGGTTCTGTCTACAAAATCATGTAAATCGCGAGAGAGTGTTTTCTGCCCAGGACTACGGGAATACACGGAATAACGGCGGCACCAAAGCTTCTTTTCCTCAGAAGTCTCGATTTGCTCCAGCAATTTGATCGCCCAGTCCAAAAACAAATCTTCTGTCATAGACGCATCTCCCGATATTCAATTGTCGTTCATTCCAAAAGGAATCGTGAGCAATTTCTTTTTATATAGGCTCTCTGTCCGGATGACCTCATCATCTGTCACAGTTTTGGGCAATATCTGCAAAATGGAGAACTGGAAATCGTGGTAACGTTCGGGGTAGGCGCAAATCAGTTCCTTCATCAGCTTATTATTGCCGTGCAGGGAATCCACATAGCAGGCCCACCGCCCCAGCAGTCCATCTTTTCCATAAGCCGATCCCACATACTGCTTTCCCGTCTCCCGGTCAACGATGAGATAAATGGCGTTGACGGAGGACAGCGCTGTGTGCCACGCCTCATAAACGGTTGGATTTTCAACGATTTCCTTCAGTTCATCATATGTAAGGATCAGATTTTCAAAGCCGGAAAAGACTTTCTTTTCATCTGCCTGAATTGCCACAACAGGCTTTTCGGTCGTTCCCTTCTGATGCCACATGCGCGCAGACTTCCCCCAATCGATGATCAGTCTGCCCTCATATTCTTTCAGCAAATCGAGGGGTTCGAGATGAAAATATGCGTTCTTGCCCTGGAATTTTCTGGCCTCAATTTCCGGGATACCCTTCGGGATCATATCGGGCGTATCCGGAACAGAAGCACCTACTTTATAGCAGGAATCCAGCTTACAGAGAGTCCCCTGGTCGCTTATAAAGGTCACCCAATAATCGTACCCTTTGCTGAATCCAGATTTCTGATGACAGGTATATTCATATACCACATTTGCTTTATAACACTCTCGAAATCCACGATCTGTCAGTGCATGACGAATTAATTTAACTTTTGAGGGATCCAGCCCTACTTTTCTTAATACGTCTGAGAAATAAAAAATCGCCATTTTATATCTTCCTCCGCGTATAAACTATCAGAGTCAAACTTGTCGCCCAGGGTGATATCGCCATGAAATTACCTTTTTTGAAGGAAACTCTTTCACTTCTGGCGTTGGGCAATAAAATCCGAGATAGCCTCCACCGTCTGGGCCTGTTGTTCCTCCGCCGAGATCGTGGCGGGCAGATCTCCTTTCTGCGGCCCGTAGTTGCCGAACTGGGCGTGGTTGCCGCCCTCAATTTCCACCACGTTCTCTGTGTAGTCGATCTTGTCCTCCACACTCTGGTTCAGGGAGCCATAGACGGTGAGGGTATCGGCAGGCGGATAGTCGCCGTAGAGATAGGCTCCCAGCAAAAGCAGGCCGTCCACCTCGTCCGGGTACTCCGAAGCGAACTGGGAGGCCATGGCCCCGCCCATGGAGTGGCCGGCGATGTACCAGTGCTGGATATCCGGGAACTGGGCCATCACATCCTCTGCCGCATTCACGTCGAAGATGGCCAGGTGGAAGGGCATCTCCACCAGAATGCAGGTGAGGCCGGTCTGCCGGAGCTGGTTCAACAGGGGCAGATAGGCGGCGGCCTCCACCTTGGCCCCGGGGTAGAAGATGATCGCGGTGTCCGTGGGATAGGACAGGGAGAGGATGGTCAGATCATCCCGAACCTCCAGATGATCTCCGCTTGCCAGTACCTCCAGAGCCACGTCCTCCGCCTGGTAGTAGTCGGACACATACCAGAAAAAGCCGCCCGCCAGCAGAATCAGGACCGCCAGCAAAATACTGACGGCTATCTTCCACTTTTTGCGGCAGGATTTTGCCTCTGCCGTCATTGCACACCCTCCTCCCACTGCCGGATCACTGCCGCAACGGTCTCCGCTGCAATATGGGAACCCAACTCACTGGGGTGGACGCCGTCGGCGGCATAGAGGTCCTGAGGAACGGACCATTCATAAAACCGCCGGCCCACATCGGCAATCAGGGCGTTATTTTCCTGTGCCGCCTTGTGGTAGGCCTCGGACAGCTTTTGGGTCATCTCGTCGTAGTCCCAGCCCTTGTCCGTCAGCTTGGCCCAGCCCCTTTGATAGGCCCATGTAGCAAACAAAATGGGGACCGCTCCGTTTGCCCGGATCTGCCGGCAGAGCCCCTCCACGCTGGAGAAGAAACTCTTAGGGGCGGTGATGGGGCCGTGGCTCATCTCTTGGAGCACCACATAGTCCCACTTCTCGTTTTGAAGCGCCGCCTGGGTCTGACTGCCCAGCCTGGTGTTGGGGTTCAGCTGTTCCGACAGCCGTGCCCCGCCCCGGGTGTGGTGGACCACCTCCGCCCCGGTCAATTCAGCCAGCATCTGAGGCATGTTATTGGTGAATGTAAAACTGTTGCCCAGCATGAGAATCCGCATGGCACTGCTCCTTACTCGTTTCTTTCACTGCTTCCAACTGCCATTATACACGGCCCCGCCGAGAGGAACAAGGCCAGGAAGCGCGATGGGCCTATCAGATTTTGCGACGCAAGATACAAAGATAAGGCTACGGCCGCGTGAACTGATCGTGAATGGGTGGTCATGACCACATGTTTCAAAAATTGTGCAGTTTGCTTTTGCCTCCTTTCGGAACGAATTGTGGCGGAGACGGACAAGAAACTATATTTACAACGAAAATCCAAAACAAATCCGCAAAAGTGAGTTGACCACAGTTGAGGCCTTATTTATGCAGAACGCCAAACATATTATTGTCGAAAAAGTTACAAAAACCGCCTCAAAACATCAGTTTTGAGGCGGTTTTTGGTCCCCCGACCGATTGTAAATCCGAACTCTCAATGTCAGTAAAATCAAGCCTTTCCTCGCCCTCCTTATAGTTAAAGGTAATCAAAATGTAAT
>JAHAEW010000210.1 GCA_018374635.1 Clostridiales bacterium | reverse complement strand
CGACATCCCGGTGCCCGGCCCCATGCTGGCCACCACCGAGGACTGCGTGGTGGACGACCGCGGCTACATCTACATGGATACCTGGCACGACGGCATGTATATCCTGCGCATGAAAGACGGCATTTAAACCATATTGCGGATAGAAAAAAGTAAGGAGGAAAGTGCGAGTGAACATAGTTGGATTACTCGGAATTGTGGCGGCCCTCGTAGCCCTGATTGTCATGGTATACAAAGGTCTCCACGTTCTGATTGCCGGAACAATAGCCGCACTGCTTGTGGCAATCACCAACGGTCTGGGAGCTGTAGATGGCTACAGCGTTGTCTATCTGGGCGGCGTGGGAGGCTTTGTGGTTTCCAATCTGGCCATCTATCTGTGGGGAGGTATTTTTGGCGAGCTTTATAACGCCAGTGGCGCTGCCCGGTCGATTGCCCATGCAATTTCAAGACTGTTTAAGGGCAAAAAGGAGCACACCAGTGTGCTCACCAGCATCTTGATTATCTTCGTGGCCGGCGTGCTTATGTCCTATGGCGGCATCAGTGGCATCGTGTTGATGATGGTTCTGATGCCCCTTACGCTTGAGATCATCAAGGAGAGCCGCATCCCGCGCTACATGGCTCCCGGTATCCTCCTGGGGGCCCTAGCCACTGCGGCCCTGGCCATGCCTGGCAGCCCTCAGATTCAAAATTCTGGTCCCATTCAGTACTTGGGTACCACCTCCATGGCCGCGGCCATTCCGGGTTTTATCGGCGGAGCCGTGGTCATAGTGCTCAACATCGTATATCTGAACTACGCTGCAAATAGAGAAATCTCCGCCGGTCGGGTATACGTGGACGCTGAGTTTGACGAATCTATGAGGGTGAAGTCCAATGAAGATCTCCCCAATCCCATCATGGCTCTGCTACCCCTGATTGTTACCTTCATGCTGTTTAATTTTATGAAGCTCTATATCGGCTTTTCTATCATTATTGGTATTCTAACGGCCCTTGTGTGCTTCTGGAGGTATCTAGGCGGTGTAAAACTGGTTATGGGGGTACTTGGTAAGGGAGTGGCTGCCGCATGTGTACTGTGTCTGTCCAGCGGCGCGCTAGCCGGTTTCGGTACTGTGGTGCAGGCTACGGAGACCTTCGGGCAGTTCAGTATCGCCCTCACCAACATTCAGGGGCCCCCGCTATTTATTGTTATGATTGCCATAATGCTCGTGACCGCTATCTGTGGTTCTGGTCCTGCTGCTATCGGCGCATCCCTTCCTATGTTTTATGATACCTTTGTCAGTATGGGCGTGAGCATGAGTGCTGTCCATCGGATTGCGGCTTTTTCTGCCACTACACTGGATACTCTGCCAACCAACGCCGGCTTCATCGCTGCCGCTGGCTTGGCGAGATCAGAGGCCAAGGATTCTTACAAGTATGTGGGCATGTGTACTGTGGTTAATACTACCATCGCTACTGCGGTGGTGACCTTGTTGCTGACCCTTTTCCCTGGTCTGGCCTAGGAGGGCGATTTTTCTGAGTACAATAAAGTCCTCCGGCTTGGCCGGAGGACTTTATTGATTGCTGTGATCTATTTGATGGGGATTACGGACGCTTGATGCTGAGATTGAGCGCCAGGGCGGCCACGGCGAGCACCAGCAGCAGCACCAGCGGGGCGGCGTAGCCCCCGGTTTGGGTGAGCAGGACGCTGGCGGCGGTGGCAACGAAGGAGGCGCCGGTCAGGTTGAAGTTCATGACGGAGAAGTTGAGGGAGAAGTACTTGGCGCCGTAGAAGGAGGAGGTAAAGGCGGAGGAGATGGTGGG
>JAHAEW010000209.1 GCA_018374635.1 Clostridiales bacterium | reverse complement strand
GGAGAACTCTGCTTCTCTCTTTATGTTCCTCTTTTGGCCCCTATATGCCAGAAACCAGGCTCATGCTTGATGCATAGCCGGGTTTCTCGACAGGCTGAAGCGCCGCAGGGAGATATTCCCTGCGGCGCTTCTATATTGCCTCTACTTATGATTGAAATGCTGTTTTTCCGCTCTCCATCGCGGCTTCCAGTTTTTTGAGGGCTTTCTTTTCAATCCGGGATACATAGCGACATGCCTATTGTAAACGATGCCCTTTAAGAAATCGCCTCCAGCTCATGGAAGCGAAATTTGATGATGATCTCTTTTTCCTCGGTCAGCTCTACCCGTTCGATGAGGCTGACCAGCAGTTCCCGGCTGGTGAGTGCCGAGTCCAGAAACTGTTTGACCAGTGCCTTAGCCTTTTCTTCGGTGTTTACTGGCTGCTTTACCTGTTCATGTATGCTCTTCAGCCGGTCTTCCAGAATCGTGCGGTCCATCTTGACCTTCTGATAGATACGCTGAAAGTCCTCTTCCGAGAGCAGTCCGTTCAGCCGGTCCATGTACATCTGATCCAGATTGGTAGTCAGAGCAGTGATTTTGGATTGCATCGCTTGCATCTCCGCTTCACAACTGGCCGCCTTGCTGGCATTCTCCACAGCTTCTTTTGCAATCGGGCGCAGCCGGTCAGGGTTCAGATAGGCCTGGCAGACCTCCCGTACTTTGGCGAGTACGGCGTCATTCACTGTTTCTTCCTTAATGGAATGGCAGGTGCAAACGCCCGCCTTGGTGAATCGCTGATAGGTCCGGCAGACAAAGAACAGGCGATCTTCACCAGCAGCATTTTTGCGGTTAAGCACCGCCATGGGGTAGCCGCACTCGTGACAGAAAATCAGCCCTTTCAGCAAGAAGTCATAGATCCGGCTTCGGGTGTGCTTGCGGCTATTCACCAGCATCTGCACCTTCTGAAAAGTCTCCGGATCAATGATCGGTTCATGGGTCCCCTCCACCACCACCCAGTTTTCCGGCGACTGCCGCAGGCACTTTTGGGATTTGTAGCTGATCTTTACACTGCGCCCCTGCACCATATTGCCGATGTAGGTCTCGTTTTTCAGCATTTCGGAGATTCGTTCGCTGCTCCATAAGCCAGTGTAAGGGCCGGGATTTCCGACTTTCCATCCACAGTAGGTAGCTGGTGTAGGGATGCCTTCTTCGTTGAGCGTGGTCGCAATTTTGCGGCAGCTCATGCCCGAAAGAGCCAAGGCAAAAATCCGCCGCACTACCGGAGCCACTTCCTCGTCAATGACGATCTTGTTTTTCTCAGTTGGGTGCATCTTGTACCCGTACATGGGCTTTCCGCCGATGAACTGACCCTTCCGCTGCTTATCCCGCTTGACGCTCTTGATCTTCTTGGAGATGTCCTTGGCGTACATATCGTTCATGATGGCACGGAATGGGGTGATGTCGTTGGCAGTGGAGTCCACACCGGTGTCGATGCCGTCCAGCAGGGAAATGTACCGCACCCGGTGTTCCGGGAAATACCGCTCCATATAGTGACCGGTCATAATATAATCACGGCCTAAACGGGAAAGATCTTTTGTGATGACCATATTGACCTTTTTTGTTTCAATGTCGCCAATCATCCGCTGGAAACCGGGGCGGTCAAAGCTGGTGCCGCTCCATCCGTCGTCCACATAAGTATCAAAGACGGACAGTCGGTGCTGCTGCACAAACTCCCGCAGCAGGGATTCCTGGTTCTGGACACTCTGGGATGGTCCCTCGTTTTCATCCTCCTTTGATAGTCTGATGTATAAAGCCACACGGTAATCCATG